>NZ_QORN01000010.1:0-93313 GCF_014830205.1 Limosilactobacillus walteri | reverse complement strand
CTAGCTGAAGCAAATTCTGCTTTACCACTCTTAACGTGCCATGGATTCCAAGTAATCTCACCAGTCACTGGATCTTGGTAACCTGCGACACCGTTAACATCACGAGTGTATTCTACAGTTTGTGTTACAGGGGCAATTGCTTCATGTCCTGCTGGTACTTCGTAGTTAATGGTACGGGTTACTGACTTATTCATATCCTTATTTGAAGGATCATATGGCACTGGAGTTGCAGCTTGTTTTACATAAGTAATGCTATCAGTAATATTGCTTGAATCCGGATTTACTGTTACTGCTGCTACTTCGGTTGCCTTAGCACCATTTACATAGCTGTCATAGCCCTTTTGTTCTTTAATGTTGTAAACTGGGAAAGTTTCACTGTTTGAATTCCATGCGTTCCAAGTAGTCTTCCCAGTTACTAAGTCCTTCACACCAGTACGTTCAAATTCAACTGAAGCAGTTCTTACAACATGCATATCGGCATTAGTCTTGCCAGCTGGTACTTCTTGGATGGTTTGGGTAATCTTCCGGTAAGTATCTTTGTTATTCTTGTCAACAGGAACGACTTTAGTACCGTGTTCAACTTTGTAGTCTACAGGTTGTGGATCATCTGAACTGAACTTGTAAGATCCGATAACTTGTTGCTTTGGAACTAGTTTCCAGTTAGTTGGAACATGTCCAAGTACATCAACATTAACAGTTTCATTAGTCTTACCAGGAACATTGTAAGTACCTACCACAGTGCCATTACCGTCAACATAATTAATTACTAAAGTATGTTCGTTAGCAGTGTAAGTTACATCAACAGTTTCATTTGATGAATCTGGAGTAATTGTTGCTGAAGCTGGAACATATTGCTTACCATCAACAGTTTCAATGGTTGCACCAGTTGCAGTAGCAGTGTAGCCGGGTTTAGTTACTTCATATTGTGGGAAGTTCGTTACTGCTTGACCTTCACTATTCTTAGCAGCTGCCCAATCAGTGTAACTGGTTTGTTGACCTGCTGGCTTAGAAAGATCAGTTATCTTAGCACGACTGTAAATTACGTGTTGAACAACTGGAGTACTTTCGCCTTCAACATTAATCGTACGAGTAATATCACGATAAATGTCGTGGTTAGTCTTATCATCAACACCTTGATCAACCTTGATTACATTTACAGCTACTGGAACATCAAGATAACTACCATCAGTGAAGTTAATTCGGACTGTTGCAGGAGCCTTAGCATTAGCTTCAGCAAGACTTGGTAAAGTTTGCCAGTTAACTGAACTAATTTCAGAATTATGATCAGCAGTTAAATCATTAGTGTTTACAAGCTTTGAAGCATCCCCTAAAGCAGTCTTCAAATCGGTAACGTCGGAGTTAACACTTGGAATAGTACCGTTAGCTTCTGCACCATAAATATAAACTGATGGGAATGGATAAGTTGATACTGGACCTTTACCATAAATTGGCCAGTTTACACTCGAGCTGTTAACAACAGCTGAATACTTAGGATAACCAAATTGATTATTGACCCAGTTAGTATAAGTAATCGTCTTGGTTCCACCATTGTTGTCTGATACTAAGCTTGATGGTTGACCATTACCTTTGATTGCACCTAATGCATTATTGAATAGAACCTTGCCTGCTTCAGTCCAACTAATCTTAATGTCACTAGCATTAATAGTTTGTGGAGCATTAACAGTTACACCAGCCGGATTATCACCAGTTTGGGTAAGAACATATGCAGTCTTGTCGGCATTCAAAGTGTAAATGTATGGCTTGCTGTAGTTTTGACCACCTTGGTAGTAGCTTAACTTGAAGTTTTCAATTACTGGTCCACCAATAATGTTCTTATCTGAGGTCTTGTGAGTTACAACATTATTGGCATGAAGGCTGAAGACATGGCCATTATCGATAACAGTAACATCTCCTTGACCATTTACAGCAACCGGAATTGTTACTGTTTCAGTAGTACCATCTGGATAAGTTACAGTTGCCGTGCCAGTAGTTGCACCAGGCTTTGAAGTATCTGGTTTAGTAGTCCAAGTTGCACTTGTTGGATAACCGTCAACTGGAGTAGTACCACCATTATTCAAGTTGGCAATTCCTTCAGTGGCAGCTGGATTACCGCCAACAGTGGTAGTAATCGTCTTAATTTCTGGCTTAGCATTAACAACTACATTAGTTGGAACTTCGTCCTTAGAACCATCTGGGTAAGTTACTACAATAACTGCTGGTTTCTTACCTGGAGTAGTAGTGTTTGGAGTATTTTGCCAAGTATAAGTTGTACCACTTGGTAAAGTATCTGGATTCTTAATGCCCTTTTTAGCATCAGGAACTTCTCCAACCTTAGTTGAAACATCTTGCCCTTGTGGGGTATTGGTTTCTGCATCAGTAGTTACCTTGATTGAACTTGCTGGAATGTTAACGTTTAAGTAAGTTGGATTACCATTAGCATCCTTATCATTAAAAGTAATCTTGATTACGCCGCCTTGACCTTGTTCATCAGGTTTAGTTGCCCAAGTAGTACTTGCAATTTCGTCAGTTGGGATCTTGTTTTCCACTAATTGATTAAATTGTTCATTAGTTAAGGCTGAGCCAAGTGCCACATTAACTGGAGTAGCGACATTTTTAGCACCTGCACCTTTAGCATCAATAGTAAATGGATTAGTAGTTACAACACCATTCTTTGAACCTAAGATGTTCTTTGCTGCATCGTTATTAGTGAAGTCAACAGTAACACTGGCAGTGATTTCCTTACCAGCTGCAGTTGCAGTCTCAACATTAGTATTTGGAGTTGTAGTCCAGCTAACAGTTGATGGATCAATCGTAATTGGCGTAGCAGTAGTTGAAATCTTACCATCTGTTAATTCGTAACCTTCTGCAGTTACAACAGTTGCTGGAGAAAGTACTTGTGAATTTTCAGTAGTTTCGTGAGCGTTAAGTTTAGAAGTATCAACAGTAGTTACAACTGCACCATTATCACCCCAAGTTACAGTTTGTCCTGCCTTACTAACAATTACTGGCACAGTAGTTTCATCGGTACTCTTATCTGAGTAAGTTACAGTTACTGGAACATTGTAAGCACCTGGTGTTACCTCAGTACTTGGCTCAACAGTTACAGTACCTGTTGATGGATCAATCGAAGCCCAATCTGGTGTATCAGTTCCCGTGGTAAAGGTAGTTCCAGTTGGAGCAGTTACATCCTTACCATCTTGATCAGTAAATGATGGGTCACCAGTTGCAGTCTGACCTTGTTCAACGTTTACTGGCTTGTATGATGGATTGTAAAGCTTTGCCATTGGTTCAGTAATCTTCAATGGAATATTTGCAAAGTCAACAGAACCATCAGTGTAGGTTACTTTTGCCCAAGCTGAAGTATCCGTAGTCTTAAGATTGCCGGTTGGGTTAGTTGGTTCGGCTTCATTGCCCATTACACTCTTCCACTCATTAGCATCAGTAGCTGCATCATACCAACCTACGTTCTTAACAGAAGAAAGATCAGTTGTTACAGTACCATTGCTAGAAAGCAAGCCCTTAATACCAGCTTTAGCAGTTAAATCCTTTAAAGTTTGGTTAGTATTACCATCAATAGTTTGAACTACTGGTTGATACTTTTCTGAATCAGTTGGTGTTACTTTAGTTTCTAGGTTAGTCCCCATAGAAATTTGTTGTGGTGTCCACCAATTAAAGTTATTCAAGAATTTATTTAAGTATGGTGTTTGATAATGTACACCCGGATTTGGTTGGCCTTGAGTAATTGTACCGTCAGTGTATTGATATTGGTTTAAACCTGCTTGGCTACCACCCATGGTAACAATACCATTTGAGTGAAGGAATTTAGCTTCACCAGCCTTATTTGCACCAGCAGTTTGACCTTGTTTAGCAAAACCACTGATTGAATTGTTCCCCCAGTTGTTATGCGATGTAAGGTTATTAATGTACCAGTAGTATGATGGATTGTTGTAGTTACCCTCGTCCCATTGTGCCAGTGGTAACGGGTTATTAGCACCATTACTTTGAACAGTAACATGGTTAGTCAAGTTTTCAAGACGTATTAAAGTACCTGTTTGCTTACCAGTCCGTTGTAAATTGACATAAGCAGGATTAGTAATATTAATGTTATTTGCAGTCGATGAACTACCTGAACCCCACATAGTAATTAAACCAATGTTAGGAGTATTAGTAGTGGCACCTGCAATTGAAGATTGAGCTGAATCCTGAAGGTCCAAAGTTGCACCATCGGTAACGTTTAAAGTAAATTTACCTGTTAGAGCGGCAGCACTTCCACTACCAAAAGAAATTAATGGTGAAGTTGAAGTATTGTCTCCACTACGTACAATCGTTAGTTTACCTTGGTTATCTAAAGTATTTGCATCAGCGTTTGTAACGTTAGCTACAAAACCAACACCCAGCGAAATTGGTGCAAAGTGATAACCATTATAATTAGTTACACCGTTTAAACCACTACCATCATTGCTCTGCTTAGTGTTAATGTTAACAACACCAGCCTTACCAATGTTTAAGTTACCAGCCCAAATAGCCATTGAGTGACCGTCAGCCATGTTAGCATTTAAGTTACCATCAACTTGTACGGTACCCGTAATAGCATTATTTACGAGCATTCCCTTAACATCAGTGGACTTACCATTTAAGGTAACAGTTGCACCTTGTTGTACATCAATTGCTGGAGTAGTATCTGAACTATCTTCAACTTTGGCACGTAAAATATTGCCACCAGCATTTTGGTCATTGTTGGTTTTCGCACTGCTTACATTAAAGACAGTATTAGTACCATCAGCGAAAACAATGTGTGAAGCCGAAACAGCACTAGAATAGTTATACAATTGATTTCCAGCAACATTTACAGCTTCAACAGTAATGTTATTATTGCCCTTGAAAGTTACTGTAGTGTATGGATTATCAGTAACTTGTTGAGCCATAGTAGTGTTATAAAAGGCACCGTTTTTAACATCAGCAGTCACATTTTCAAAGGTAACCTTGTTCTTAGCTAAAAGACTAGTGTTAATATCATCTCCGCCCATATAAATTGGGCTAAATGCACCACCCAAAGTACCCCAACTGTTATCATAACCATCAGCATTAATAGTTAAATTCTTGAAAGCAATGTCCCAAGGATTACTATTCTTTTGATTATTAGTATCAAAGCTCAGATAATTAGCTCCAAAATTAATGGTATGATTTTGACCATCAATATCTAATCCCCCAGAAATGTTAGAGCCAGTTAAATTCATCTTTCCGCTGTTTACAACTGGATTAGGACGCCTAATACCATTAATGTTAGTACCCTTGTTAGCAACGGTAATATCGCTAGTTAACTTAATAGTACCAACGCTAGAATCGTTCATAGCGTTAACAAAGCCTTGCCAATCTGATACATCTTGAGTTTGTGTACCCCGCAAAGTCTTTTGAGTTTCTTGCGTAGCTGCTACAGGTTGCATTTGAACAAAAGATCCATATAATGAAGCTAGTTTTTGTTCGTTAGCACTGCCCACATTAGCTTTAACGTTAAAACTAGTTGTTTGCTGATCGTCTGCCGAACTTGCTGAAGCAGCAGAAGATGAAGCTGGCGTTGTTACTGAAGCGTCACCACTCTTTGCAGCTGCAGCCTTCTTAGTAGCTTGCTCAATTGCATCTGAAACAGCATTTTCATACTTTTGAGCAGCTGTTTCTGAAGCAGGTGCAGCAGAAACAGTTTGATTATCGCTTGATTGAATACCCTGTGAGTTTGGAGTAGTTAATGTTGCTTGACTGTTAGCCTGATTAGAAGCACTATTTTGTGTTTCTGCTACTGGTTGACTCCCAGCTTCACTATTTGCTTCTGCAGTTGTATCAGCAGAAGCATTCATCCCCATGAATGTAAAACCAATAAGGACTGAAGCAACTCCGACAGTGAGCTTTTTAATTGCAAAACGTTGCTTTTTCGGCTCTTGTTTCCGGAATTGTTCCTTTCGATTATTCTTCGATAACATACAATTATCCCTCCTAATAATAAACTATAACTTAATTTATTAGTTTACGCCCTGAATTATATGCGTTTTTTTTTTTTTTCAATCGGCAAGCCTCGCAGATATTTATAGAACTATTGCGAGAGTAAGGAGGAGAAATTTTTAAAAATATTTTATTACATGAAAAACTAATCATGTAATAAGCAAAAAAGCGTAGGTAAACATTTCGTTTACCTACGCTTAAATGAAATTAAATTTTATTCAAAACCAACATTTACCATTGATTCATCATTATGAATAAAGATAGCGCCACGGTTACCAGGACGTGCTTCCCAGCCTGTGATTGGTTCACCATTGAAGAAGAGTCGCTTAGCCTCAATTTCACCCATTACCGATTGATCAGTAAAAACAGTCACACTGCTCAAATCAGTCTCTAATGGATATCCAGTCCGAGGATCTAGTAAATGGTGATAACGACGACCATTTTTAATCAAAAATCGTTCATAAATCCCAGATGTAACTGCCGAACAAGCCGGCTCGCGGACAGTTGCCAAATTTTCACCACGATGCAGTTGCGGATCCTGCACACCGATGATCCACTGCCCATCATCCCGCCGTGGTGACCTACCAACAAATAGGAGGTTACCCCCTAAGTCGATAATTCCCGCGGGAACGCCAGCTTCAATCCAAAGATCACGAATACGGTCCGCAATATAGCCCTTCGCAATTCCGCCAAGGTCTAATTCCATCCCCGGCTCTTCTAAATATACCGTCCGCGCATCTCGGTTTAGCAATACTTTATAAGGATCGATCAACTTTAACCGCTCCTTGATCTCGGCATCACTTGGCACGTGTGCTCCCACAAAACCGATTTTCCATAGTTTTACTAACGGACCAATCAACGCATTAAAGCCGAAATTTTCGCGACTATATTTCACTGCCAGTTCAATTAGATCAAAAGTCGTTGACGATACCATTTTCGGGGTTTTACCTGCACCATGGTTCACCGACATTACTTCTGATTCATTACGGTTAACTGTTAGTTGATCCTCATAATGATCAATTAGGTCCATCGACTTCTTTAGCAACGAAAAATATTCGTTACCAAAAATCGTTAAATTTATGCAAGTTCCGAGAGCATGATGAGTCATCACATGCCGTTGCGCCATCAATTCATTATTCATAATTAGTTTTCGGATGCACCTGTTGTCGCATCTGCCTCGTCATCATTTGCGTCTACGCTGCCCGCATCGGATGCGCCTGTTGTAGCGTCCGCATCAGTATCGTCATTTGCTGCTGGTGTTGGGATCGCAACCACTTCACTAGTATTGTCAGTGTTATCATCCTCACTTGATTCTGAAGCACCAGTTGATGCGTCTACGCTGTCAGCTTCTTCACTGTTGTCGCTAGCATCTTCATGCTTAGAAGCACCAGTGTTACCATCAGTACTCCATGCACCATTTTCGAAGAGGTTAAGAATGTATTCCACACTACCAGTAAATTCGATGGTGCCAAGGTAATGACCATTAACATCACGTAAAGCGTAGTATTGAATCAATGAACGGTGACCATTCATCCATAATGGACGGGTAACAACGTCTTTTTCACCATTTCGGAAACTGTTAATAATCTTCATAACAGCCGGAACAGCCAACGGTGGATGACATTCTTGAACAGTTTCCCCGAGAGAAGCTACATTCCGAACGTGTTCCCGATTTGGCTTGTCAGAGAACCATGCGAAATGGTCGGTACTGTCAATTAAGTCAATTTCAAATGGGATTGTACTGAAGATTTGTTGAACTTCTTTTAATGTCAACCGACCAGTAGGGAAGTTAATGTAGGCTTCACTGATCGTTGGTTGTTTAATGGACATATCCAGTCCCTCCTTATTTACACTTTCAAAGATTTGAATATATTCCACAAAATGAGTAAAGCAGTCTTCAAGGTTGTCACGCATTTGTGGGTCGAGTAACCGACCGTCCTTTGAGAATGAGTGACTAGCATTTCCAATCAAGACTTCATTTCCTGGTAAGAGGTTGGTATCACAATCGGGTGAAACCAAAATCTGGCGCATTTGAACCTGTGAACGGGCAGATGCTTGGCGACCGTATGATACCCCAACGACCATCGTTGGCTTATGAGATAAAACATTCGTGTGGTATGAAAGCCATTCAACAGCACTCTTTAAGGCTGCGGGAATTCCGTGGTCATATTCGGGCGTGGAAAAGATGACCCCGTCAGCGGCTTTCACCTTTTGCTTTAATTTCCACACTTCTGTTTGTTCGGCAAGCGGAACATCGACACTAAAAGGAGGTAATTTACTAATTTCGTAAATCTCAATGTCTGCCATTTGCCGAAAATGCTTTTTCATGTACTTCAGTAAAATTCGATTGTAGGAGAATTTTGCGTTTGTACCGACTAATGCGAGAATTTTCATTGCTTACCCGCCTCCTTCTTTTCAGCAACCATCTGGTTAATTGCCTTGGCGTAGCGCTTAAACTCACGCACGCACTTTTCTAAGAAATGAATCGTCATCTCGTTGGTAATATTACCATTATCATCAATAATATTAGCAGCATCACTCATAAAGAATTCTTCGTTCTGGAAGATGTAGGCATTAACTCCGGGCGAAATCAAAATATCCCGTAATTGTACTTGCGACCGGGATGATCCTTGGTCATGAGTAGAAGCCCCAATAATCATCACTGGCTTATCCTCTAATGGGTGGACTTCATAAGATAACCATTCAACCACACTCTTTAATGCCGAAGTAATCGAATGGTTGTATTCTGGGCTGGCAATAATAACAGCATCGGCGCTTGAAACACGACGATCAATATCGGCAACAACCTCAGGAATCTTACCCTTATAATTTTCATTAAACATTGGTACTTGACGAATATCGATCACATCAATATCATCATCACTAAAATGACGGGCCATAAATTCTAGCAACATCCGGTTGTAAGAATGATTTGCGTTGGACCCGGCAATTGCAGCAATTTTCAAACGTGTCACTTCCTTTAAGTTATTTATGCAACATTTCACATTGTTATTCTACTATATTTTAACCGATTAAAAAACATATCATTAGTAATATGCATACTTATTAGATATTTTCATAAGATCTGATTATAAAAATGAACTATTTTAAAAACTTTAGTATAAATTCATCTTTTTCCAAATATCGAAAATAGCACCCGACATATCTGTATATTTATCCGGTATTAATTATCGATGTGTTAAAATATTAACCACATTACTATTAAAGAACGGAGAAATAATATGACGCAATCAAAACAACGTGAACAAGACGTTGATGTATGGGTAGGCAAAAGATTTCCGCTTACTATTCGGCGGCTTGGTGTCAATGGGCATGGAATTGGTTACTATAAACACAAAGTCTGCTTTGTTCCCGGTGCCTTGCCAAATGAAGTTGTGGTCGCTGAAGTAACGCGGGTTCTCCCCCGCTATCTCGAAGCAAAAATCCACCGTATTCGGAAAAAGAGTCGCTACCGGGTAACTCCTCGTGACGAATATGCCGATATTGCTGGTGGCTTCGAGCTGGAAAACCTTGCTTACCAGCAACAATTAAAGTTTAAGCGACAGGTCATTCTTGACAGCCTTGAAAAATTTCAGCCATATGGTTACCGAAACTATGAGGTTCGTCCTACTATCGCGGCCCCTGAACAATACGGCTATCGGAATAAGGCTCAATTCCAAGTAAGAATGGTCAACGGAAAAGTTGCAGCTGGCTTATACCAGCCCAATAGCCACACTCTTGTTGATATGGAAACGTGCGCGGTTCAGATGCCACGAACAATGGAGGTTGTCCGCGCAGTCGTTAAGATGATTGAGGACCTGCAAATCCCTGTCTACGATGAGCAACACAACAGTGGCATTATTAAAACCCTCGCTGTCCGCGAATCTTGGTCGACGGGTGAAGTACAGCTGACTTTCATTACTAATTC
The DNA here is from genome assembly GCF_014830205.1 of Limosilactobacillus walteri. Taxonomy (NCBI): domain Bacteria; kingdom Bacillati; phylum Bacillota; class Bacilli; order Lactobacillales; family Lactobacillaceae; genus Limosilactobacillus; species Limosilactobacillus walteri. The sequence continues at coordinate 83,391 of NZ_QORN01000010.1, read as the reverse complement.
GGCTAAGCTTCCTCACAAGCGCGAATTACTCGCACGGATCGCTAAAGAGCTACCGGCAGTTGTGTCAGTAATGCAAAACGTCAATCCTGGTGACACCCCGCTTGTGTGGGGCGAGCAGATGATTCATCTCGCTGGTAAAGATTCAATTCTTGAAAGTCTGATGGGTCTTGACTTCAAACTTTCCGCGCGATCATTCTTGCAACTAAATCCCGAGCAAACAGAAGTCTTATATGAAGAAGCGGCAAATGCCCTCGAACTGGATAAAAACGATACATTGATTGATGCTTACGCTGGGATCGGTACAATTGGATTATCACTAGCGCCACGGGTACAGGCTGTCCGCGGAATGGAAATTATCCCCGAAGCAGTCGCGGATGCAAATGAAAATGCTAAGTTAAACGGGATTACTAATGCCCGCTATGAAGTTGGCAAGGCAGAGGAAGTCCTCCCCCAGTGGCAAAAAGAAGGGCTAAAATTCGATGCTCTTGTTGTCGATCCGCCACGAACCGGTCTTGATGATCAATTAATCAAACAAATTTTAAAGGTTAAGCCACGTAAATTCGCTTATGTTTCCTGTGGCATGGCATCGTTAGCACGAAACCTTCGACGGCTAACCAGCGTTTACCACGTTGACTATATCCAGCCAATCGATATGATGCCACAAACAGCCCGTTGTGAGGCCGTTGTTAAATTATCATTGCGGAAATAACTAGCTAGCCGTTGCGCTATGCCATATTGAGATAAAAAAGGTTGAGTTGATTGCTCAGCCTTTTTTAGTTATTTAAGATAGTTATTAATATTTTGGGCAGCATTCCTACCAGAATAAAACGCATATCCAACGCACGTTCCTGGCATATTTGGTCCATAAGTATCACCGACTAGTCCAGAAGCATCATTTCCAGCTGCATATAGTCCAGTAATTGGTTTGTAATCTGTATCTAGAACTTCATTTTGAGGCGTTACTTTCAACCCACCCATAGTACAAAAAGCACCGATATTCAGTTTAAATCCATAGAACGGTCCAGTTGTAACCCTTTGTAAATAATGAGGATCTTTTCCGAAATCACTATCAATTCCTTTATCAGCAAATTCATTATATTGGTTAATTGTTTGTTGGAAATTAGCTACTGGCACATGCATTTTTCTTGCGAGTTTTTCAATAGTATCTGCTTTGAAAATAAATGACTTTTTATCAGCCACTGCTTGATCGAGTTCTGTTTGGAGCTTATCCATCTTTTGCCCACGACGAACGTAAATTCCTAGCCCCATAAAATTCTCTTCACTCGCCATTTTATCAATTATTGACTGATCAAGGATACTATAGACTTGTGCTTGTGTGTAAAGAGCATTGCCTGCTAACGAAAAATTATAAACAACTTCTTCATTAACAAATCGTTCACCATTTTCATTCACCCATAAAAGTGGTTGTTGTCCAGCGGCTGTATTCATTTGGGATGACATCATCTTATATGATGGCTCTTTTTCATCCTTTAGATACCCACCAAATAACATTGCCATCCCCATCCCACTCTTTTGGGCACCAAGATGCCAAGCCATCTCAAGACCATCACCAGTTCCTTTTCCTGAACTCACAGGAACTAATCGACGTTCATCATAGCTAGTCTCTTCTTTAATTAAGTGCTGATTATTTAAATAGCCACCAGTTGCTAAAACAACCGCACGGGCGTTTACTTTATACCGTTCTTTAGTTCGATTGTCACGAAGCATTACTTCAAAATTGCCATCAGCTTTTTTAGTTAGATTGACTGCCCGAGTAAGGGTTAGAACTTCCCCACCACCTTGTTCAAATCGTGGTTGAAGGGCATCATGAATAACGCTGAAGCCCATTCCTTTATAGATATGCCATGTAGCCTCGCCTGCTCCCATCGCTTGAACGCCTTCATATTCTACTCCTTGATCATGAAGCCATTGCACATTTTCGGCACTACTATTAATATAATTACGCCAAATTCGAGAATCAGCCTTATATTTAGAGTAGTTCACTTCTTCACTAAGCACATCAGTAGCCTTAATATCAATTCCCTTTTCTTTTTGTAAATATGAATTAATTGCAAATAACCCCTCAGTATAGTTGGTACTGCCTCCCGTAGTTCTTCCTTTCTCAAGCATTAGCACAGAATACCTGTCCTGAACTGCGGTGAGGCCAGCAGCCATTCCCGCTGCACCAGTTCCAACAACAACGACATCATAATATTTTTTCTTGCTTCTCATCGATTTCACCTTTTTCTTTTAGTTGTAATTTCATTATAATCACTTTGTGAAAGTGTTAATATGAGTAATAAGTTTGGTAGCCGTACTAATTTTGCGGGTAGGAGGATATTTAAATGGAAGTTGAACAGCTCAAAACATTTTTAGCCGTTGCGCAACTTGGTAGTTTTCAAAAAGTTGCTGACCAAAAATTCATCTCTCAGCGAACCGTATCGAAGCAAATGGTTAATTTAGAAAACGAATTAGGAGTAAAATTATTCTTTCGAGGTAGTAATAAAATTTCATTGACCAATGCTGGCACTTATTTTTCACAACAAGTAAACGAACTCATCAATCAATTAAATGACAGTGTTGTAAAATTACACGATATTACTAACAGCAATTTACAAAATCTCCGTGTAGGATACTTTTCACCATTCGAGGGACGGTTATTAGTAGCAAATATCAAAAAATATCAAACGACAATGGTAGATCAACCAATTAATTTCCATGTTAGCGAAGCAAGTATTGAACACTTAATCGCCGATGTTACTCTTGGTATTCTTGATTGTGCTTATATTCTTGACTACGGAACACATGAACATTTAGCAAATACCGGTTTGAATAGTTTAAAGGTTGCAGAAGGTCAAATGGTTTTGGGAATTAGTAAAGATCACCCGCTTGCCGTTAAAAAGTCACTCTCAGCCGAGGATCTTATCGGTCAAACAATTTTGTATTACAGTAACGAAAACTCAACTTACCTCCAATCAGCATTTCTTGCGACACTACCTCATGATTACTCCTACAATATCCAGCGAATCGGAACGATTGAACAATTACAAACTCTTGTAGCGCTAAAACAGGCAATCGCATTTTATCCCGAAAGTTTACCTATATTTTCTAATGATTGGGTGATTTTTCGTCACCTTAATAGCCCTGCTAAACATTCATCTCAAAGTTATACGATTCAATTAATCTATCGTCCAGATAATAATATTAACGGTCTTCATAATTTCTGCCAATTTTTAGAAAAGCTTAATAACAATTAACGATTATTCGTTATTGAAAACGTTTACATATAAATAAAAGTTCCTTATAATAGAATTAACAATAAATTAGTGAAAGAGGCCCAAGCTATGAAGCCAACAATTAAAGATATTGCTCAACGGGCCAACGTTTCAACGGCCACTGTTTCCCGTGTCCTTTCAAAGAAGGAAAAATCTTATCGGCCTGAAACCGCGGCCAAAATTGAAGCGATTGCTAAGGAACTAGGTTATAAAAAGAATCTTGCCGCCGCTGAACTTGCTGCTAATAGCAGTAAGCTAATTGCGGTTATTTTAATAATACTCAAACGAATTTTTCGAACGACATCATTGCTGCTATCCAAGCCGAAACCGACAGGGCAGGCTACCAGATGTTTATTCTTTATGCTGGAAATCACGATGCCCGCTTGCTCAACCAAGCAATCAGCGTTGCCCTTGAGCGACATGTTGCTGGCATTTTATTAGTCGCTACCTCCCTTGATGACCAAGCCGCCACGACATTAAGGGAAACCAGTACCCCTTGTCGCCTTATTTCAGTCTATGATGAAGATGATCCGCGCTATACCGATTTTAAATTTATTAGTTCAGATAATGAGCGCATCGGTTACTTGGCCGCCAAATACCTCATCGAACGCGGACACCGGCGAATCGGGCTGGCTGGAATCGACCATTCATCAACTGGTAAACAGCGACTACACGGCTATCAACGGGCAATGCGCGAGTATGGATTAATCCCCCAAAAGGACTGGGTTAAATATGGTGATTATAGCTTTGGTCCCCAGCAAAATATCTTAGGAGCACTCTACGATCAGAACCTTGATGCCATCATTGCGGCAAGTGATATGGTTGCAGTTGGCGTGATTAGAGAAGCACGGTTGCTGGATATTCGTATTCCTGACGATCTTTCATTAATTAGTATTGACGGAACTTTTCTCTGTGATATTACAATTCCGACGATTACTAGCATTACCCAAAACTTCTATCAAATGGGATTAGCCGCGGTTAAAAGTCTTCTTAACAATCGTGGTTCAGAATTTATTCCCATCCAAGTAACCCCTCGGGATAGCGTCCGCAAAATTGCAACCAAGATCCCCTAATATCTAAACGAGGCAAGTTAGTTATCTCTCCCTTTCCTTTGTGTACTGCGCAATGGAATTTTCGACTATATTAGGAGCTTGATGTCACAAGCTCTCTTTTTTATTTATTTTTTGCAACCGGTTGCACCATTCAATTTTATCTGCTATATTATGCGTGTAAGAGCTTACATTAGCTCGAGAGCAATTATTATTTATTTTTTCGTTAGGAGTTGTTTGTAATGAGTCAGGACGAGTCCGTTGTACTTAATCAAGACAAAACTTCGACGAGTGGACTGCCGATCCTTCCAAAGAGCACAATTTGGATGATTAACTTTGGTTTCCTCGGGGTCCAAATCGCCTTTACGTTGCAAGGTTCACAAATGAGCCGGATTTTCCAAACGATTGGTGCCAATCCCAACAACTTAGGATGGTTCTTCTTACTACCACCACTTGCTGGTTTGATTGTTCAACCAATCATCGGTTATTATTCTGACCGTACCTGGGCACCAAAGCTCGGCGGTCGGCGGTTACCATATCTTTTCATCGGGATGATTATCGCCGTGATTGTGATGATCCTCTTGCCAAACTCTGGTAGTTTAGGCTTCGGCTATGGGTCATTTGCGGCTCTCTTGTTCGGGGCAATTACCGTGGCCTTCCTTGACCTTTCATCTAACATGGCCATGCAGCCATTTAAGATGATGGTCGGTGACATGGTTAATGACGATCAAAAGAGTTATGCATACGGTATTCAGAGTTTAATTTGTAACACTGGTGCTGTTTTAGCAGCGATTTTCCCCTTCCTGTTAACTTGGTGGGGTGTTTCAAACACTGCTAAGAAAGGTGTCGTTCCCCAATCGGTTGTCATTTCTTTCTATGTGGGTGCAGTGATCTTAGTTATTACTTGTCTCTTCACCATCTTCCGGGTTCACGAATACGATCCCGCAACTTATGCTCGTTATTACGGTATTTCTGAAGCTGATAATAAGGAAGGCGGTAACTGGTTCACCCTCTTGAAGCACGCGCCGAAAGTATTCTGGAATGTAGCATTAGTTCAATTCTTCTGCTGGTTCTCATTCCAATACCTCTCAACCTACGCTGTTGGTGCCATTGCCAAAAACGTCTGGGTAACGACTGATGCTTCTTCGGCTGCCTACCAAGCCGCGGGTAACTGGTACGGGGTTATGACTGCTGTTCAATCAATTGCCGCTGTTATTTGGTCATATGTCCTTGCCAAGGTACCAAACGATCACCATAAGGCTGGATATTCGCTTAGCTTATTACTTGGTGCCATCGGTTATACTTCAATTTTCTTCATTCATTCGCAAAACGCCCTCATCTTCTCATTTACCTTGATTGGGATTGCATGGGCTGCAATGAATACCTACCCATTAACAATGGTTACCAACGCCCTTTCTGGTAAGCACATGGGAACTTACCTTGGACTGTTCAATGGTTCAATCTGTGTTCCCCAAATGGTTGCTTCCCTGCTTAGTTTTGGTTTATTCCCCTTACTCGGCAGTTCCCAAGTAAACATGATGCTTATCACTGGAATCTCTGCTCTCCTGGGAGCCATTGCAGTTCTCTTTATCAAGGAAACCTACGCTGAATAAAATATCTTCAATCGGACAGTGAGCGTGTCAGAAGTCATTTATGGCTTTCTGGCCCACTCGCTGCCTTTTTATTTCATAATCAACTTTCAAATTCACGCTAACCACTTAAGCAATATTATTGGCAAGCAATTTTAGCTATGATACATTACGTCCATAAGTCTCCACGGATAGTCCCTGTAAAGAACCGCATAAAATGTTAGAAGGAAGATGTAATAATGCAAAAAATATTAGTTGTTGAGACCAACCAAGCTACTTACGGGAAAAAAGCAACGCCCACAGGATTATGGCTAGGTGAAACGACCGAATTTGTTTTAAAAATGCACGAGGCCGGATATCAAGTTGACTATGTTAGTCCCCAAGGCGGCTATGTACCAGTCGATCCGCGTAGTTTAAAGTACGCTAATAAAGAAAGTATCCGGTTATATCAAAGCCGCGACTTTGAACGTCGTGCGTTAGCCGAAACCCATAATCCAGCCGAATTAACTGCTGAGGATTATCATGCTATTTACTATGCTGGCGGCCACGGCGCGATGTGGGACTTTGTAAATAACCAGCCGCTCCAACAATTAGCCGAAAAAATTTATCGTAATGGGGGCTATATTACCTCAGTCTGTCATGGAATTGCAGGATTATTTAATTTACGATTGCCTAATGGAAACTTCTTAATCAAGGGCCGGCAAATCACTGGATTTACAACGACCGAAGAAATGCTCGCTGGAAAATATCAAGTAGTTCCCTTCCTAAACCAACCGATGGCTACGAAGCGCGGGGCACAGTTTGTAAAAAAACACGCTTATTCCAGCTTTGTCGTCCAAGACGGTCGCCTAATCACGGGGCAGAACCCCTTTTCTGCACAAGCGGTAGCTGAAAAACTACTACATGAAATCAAGCCAGCTAGTACAACAGGTACGAAGGATAAATAAGGCTCCCGATTTGATAAGCATCTCTTTTGCCATTTCATTTACTTAAAAAGCTACTCAATCACGGCGGTTAATCGCAACCATTGAGTAGCTTTTTTCGATATTTATGTTTTTTAAGGAGAAATTCAACTAGACTACTATCCTTCTTTTACGGTAACCCCTTCGTGAATCGTTTGAACGGCAAGGGCCCCGATTAAAAGTGAGATTCCGCCAAGTAAGAGCATCATTGGTTGATTATGACCAACGAGCGGGAAGAGGAAGAAACTGCAAAGGGAGGCAATGATTTGCGGGACACAGATACCAACATTGAAGAGTCCCAAGTAGGCCCCTTCGTTTTTACCATTTAATGATGAGGTAAGCAGGGTAAATGGAATCGTGTTGATACTGAAGTTACCAATCCCAAACATAATCATGGCAATAATTGAGGTTGTCTTAGTAGTGACAAAAGTCATCCAGATCAGCCCCAGACCACCAATAATCATCCCAAAAGTATACCATTTCTTCCGAGAACCAGCCTTAGCGTGAGCATAAATTAACCCCCAGATAATGCCGGCAATACTGTAAACCGCGGTCAAAATCCCGTACCAGTTACCCGCAGCTTGATAACCTGCAGAGGTGACATCTGAAGTATGCCAGATATTCCGTGCACAGGTTCCGGTCGTGTAAGTCCACACATACATAATGGCAAACCAACTGAATAATTGCACAAGGTTAATTTCCCAGAATGCCCGTGGCGCGGTTTTAACTAGCTTCCAAAGACTAACCGACTTCTTACGGTCGTCCGGATCGATATGGTGGTACTTGGCATAAGTATCAGGGTCATATTCTTTGACGTTAAAGACCGTCCATAAACCAGTAAATAATAAAACAGCTGCCGCACAGAGATATGACCAAATAACAGTATTAGGCACCACCCCTCTTTTCGCTGTATTCGACATCCCAAACATTGTAAAAATGAAAGGTAAGATCGTCGCTAAAATTCCTCCGCCGTTGGAGAATACTTGTTGCCAGGACCACGCAAAGTTCTTTTGCTTATTGTTTACCATATCCCCAACGATCATCCGTGACGGCTGCATACAAATATTACTAAATAAGTCCATTAAACAAACGGCAGTCGCAGCGTAGATCATTGCGGCCATTGACCCATAACCAAAGCCAAGGGAGCCAGAGAATGGCAGCATAATCAAAACTAATGCGGCAATCGGCGTCCCGAAGAGAAGATAGGGTAATCGCCGACCAAAACGGTTCCATGTCCGGTCTGACATCTTTCCCATGATTGGCTGAACAATCATCCCCATTAATGGCGGAAAGATAAAGAAGAAACCAAGATTATTCGGATTAGCACCGATGGTTTGGCAAATTCGGCTCATTTGCGAGCTTTGGAGGGAAAATGCCATATTGATCCCTAGGAATGCAAAAGTAATCGCAAATAGTTCTTTCTTCGGTAAGTCTGGCATCCCCGTATCAAGGTCAACTTGTTTCGTCTCTGCTTTTTGATTTGTTTTTGAAATTGGTTTATCCATCACCGTTCATCTCCACTCTAAAATTGATAAACTTTTGCTTCATATGGACGAATAGTATCGTGTTGGTCATCTTCATAATTACTAATTAACAGTTTGGCATCACTAGAAACATCATATTGGCGGGTAACAGTTTCATCAGTGTAGTTTAAGATAACAAGCAGCGTTGTTTCATCGTTTTGCCGAGTGTAAGCAAAGATTTGTTCATCATCTTCATTACCCGCTACAAGCGCATATTTACCATTAGTGATAACCGGCATCGTGTGCCGTAATTCAATTAACTTTTGGTAGTAATAGAAGATAGAGTTTTTATCCGCCAACGCATTCTTAACATTGATTTGCTTGTAATTAGGATTAACCTTTTCCCACGGTGTGTGGTCAGAAAAACCAGCATACTCACTATCATCCCATTGCATCGGGGTCCGGGCATTATCACGAGAATGGATGGCAATATACTTCATCATCGTATCGCCATCAAGCAGGTGTTGATCATCGACCAGCTGATGGTAAGCATTAATTGATTCGAGATCAACATAATCTTCGAGCTTCGGGAAGTAAGCATTAGTCATCCCAATTTCTTCACCCTCATAAATATATGGGGTTCCTTGCATCATATGCGTCATTGTTGCCAACATTTTTGCCGATTTGACACGAAATTCTTCTGTCTTATCATTACCAAAACGGGATACTACCCGTGGTTGGTCATGATTGTTCCAATAAAGAGAGTTCCAAGCCTTACCATATAGCTTTTCTTGCCATTTCGTTAAGTTAGCCCGTAAGTCCTTTAAGCTTGTTTTCCGATCATCCCATTTACCTAATGCTGGGTTAGGATTGCCATCGAGACCCATGTGTTCAAACTGGAAAATCATGTTCAATTCTTTGTTATCCAGGCTAGCGTATTTTTCGGCATCTGCTGGCGTGGCACCAGGAGTCTCACCAACCGTAACCATCTTGTGCTTGCTCATGACGTTGCGGTTCATCTCTTGTAAGAATTCGTGGATTCGATGACCATTAGAAACTAATGGTTCAACATTGGCATATTTCTCATCACCGCTCTTCTCAGCATCAGGCAACCCCGTCGGCTTAGAAATCAAATTGATAACGTCCATTCGGAAGCCATCAACTCCTTTGGCGGCCCACCAATTCATCATATCGTAAACCGAATGACGGACCTGTGGATTTTCCCAGTTCAAGTCCGGCTGCTCTGGCGCAAAAAGGTGCAGGTAATATTGCCCAGATTCATCATCGTATTTCCAAGCTGCTCCTGAGAAGTAAGATCCCCAGTTATTAGGCTCTTTGCCATCTTTACCGTCGCGCCAAATATAATAATCACGGTATGGATTATCTTTGCCCTTTCGTGATTCCTTAAACCAATTGTGCTGGTCAGAGGTGTGATTAACAACCAAATCCATGACCAACTTCATTCCGCGTTTGTGAATTCCATCAATCAATTCTTGAAAATCATCCATATTCCCTAGTGTGGGGTTAATTGCTTCATAATTGCTAATATCGTACCCATTATCAACTTGTGGCGATTCGTAAATCGGGTTTAGCCAGATGACGTCTACTCCCAGCTTTTTAATGTAATCAAGATGGTTAATAATTCCGCGCAGGTCTCCAACTCCATCATGGTTGGTATCTTGAAAGCTCTTCGGGTAAATTTGATAAACGACTGACTTATTCCACCAGTGATTATTTTCCATAAAATAAAACCTCTCTCCATAAAATTACACAATTTTCAGTTAATTTTTTAAATGTAAACGTTTACTTAAATACATTTAAATATTAACACCATTATTTTTAATTGCAACAATTTTATGTAAACGATTACATTTTAGTAAAATAAAACAGCTTGGATCATCACTAACTGCGTTGATCCAAGCTGTTTTTTAAAATCGACGTAAGTGGCGCATGGTGTGACCAGTCCGACCATTAGACTGGAACCGATTTTGCCGCCGTGGTGGTCGCCGTGCTGGTTTCGGCAAAGGCGCCCCCGCAGGTTCTGCTGGGGATTTCGATACCGGGGATGGTTCTTCTTCAACCGTTACCTCTTTAACTTCCAAATCCACCGCTTCCGATTGATCTTCTTCCGCAGAATGAGGTGTTGGGATTGGACGATCTTCCTGCGGTGATTCTAACTCGGCTAGCTCCTCTTCATTTGCCGATGTCTCTTCTTCTGCACTTACTTGCTCTTCGCTAACTGGGATATCAAAGGAAATTGATAGGTCATCCGCCCCAATCGGCTCTGCTGATTCTGAAGCTGGGGATGGTTCTTCTCCCCCATCACCGCTATCTTCCGGCTCGTTTTCTTTATTTGTCGACTCATCAAAAGAAACAATGTACGCTGAGGAATTAGGCTCTTCCGCCGTTGGCTCCTCTTCAACAGGCGTTTCATCCGCAATCTCGTCCTCATCTGTTACAGCTGGTTCTTCACTCTCATTTCCGGCCGAAGGGGTTGCTTCTGCATTTGCTGAATCCGGAGCAAAGTCATCCATTGCCGTAAAATCGAGGTTCTCATTTTCAACGGCTGCCATTTCTGGTGATTCAGTTACTGCTTCATCGATTGAAGCAGCGGTTTTCTGTTCTGGTTCCTCATGTACCTCGCTAAACGTTTGCTCATAGCCTTCTTTAGGCACCGCCTGACCTTCAACAGTCATTGAAACCCCCGTTGCCATCGCAGCCGTAGAATTACTCATATAAACATTTTGTTGGTCTACCCCAAATAACCGTGCGCGCAACCGAACATCACCATCGAGCTCATCGTTATATTGACCAATCACCTTAATAATATAGGAATCATTGGTGTTTTTAGCAGCAAAATTTAAACGCATTTTGTTATCCGCAAACGACATTGTCAACGGGGTATCAACAAGGTGATCCCCTTCAACGACTGGAAAGCGGTTCGTAATTTCACGCAATCGTTGGAGATTAACGCCATACGATTGTGGAAGCTTGAGCCCATGTGAATTTTGATAAATCTCAATCCGCATGGTTGATGGCTTAACGATTGCATTTGATAATTCTTCAACCATCTCACTTGTATTAAAAACAATATAAGCGTGGTTAAGTTCTTTTTGCCCCGTATTAACATAAATTAAATCAGTAAAAAGATGCTGATCTTGGTCGAAACTCATCATTCGGCTAGAAATCCCTAAAAACATATCATTACCGAGGTCTGGATAGTCAACATCAATAGTAAAATCTTTGCGATAATCATCGATGCTGATAAAGCAAGCCAAACCAAATTCGTTTTCCGGCGTTGTTTGCGGATCGATTGCTAGTTCGCCCTTTATCTCACCCGTGATTTTGCGATGCTCCGTGACATAATTAGTAAATGTATATACCAATTGGTGCTTTGCAGGATGATACTCGCCCATCGCGATTACAACCCCATCCTGATCCGCAAAATCCGCAATTGGTTTTTGCGGGTGACCATTAGGAGCAATAATTAAATTAGGAGATAACTGGACGATAAACTGGTCAGCTGGTCGAACATCTTTAGCAACAGTAAACCGAACATGCCATTTAACCGTGTCACCACGTGTTGGGTCGAGGAAGAAATCTGACTGGGTGTCAATCTTAACATTATGCAAAATGTGCCCATCTTCATAAAATGAGCCAAATTCAACTTGTTCTTGTGGCGTTACTGACGCTGTTTGGCGTTCCTCACGCTCTTCAACCTGGTGGTATGCTGTCTCAACCGGTTCTTCAGTTTCCTCTAAGCTTTGTGCAACCAGCATTAATACCGCGCATGAATTAGGAGTAAAGAATCCAGCGCGCAAATTAAGTAATCCATAATAAAAATTCATTGCTTGATAATTGTCCATTTTTCTGCCCTCATTCTCCATCTTTTGATTATCATCAGATAACCGTTAAAGGCTTCAAAACCATTTAATCACTTTATTTTGTATCCTTTTTCTTATATTATACCTAAATTTAAATTAAATAGATGATAACTGTTGCCATTGTTGCCAAGTTTTTTCCGCTGATAACTTGTCACGATGCTCATAAGCACCGTCACTTAAACCTTGCAACTCCTTTTGATCACGCAACAATCGAATAACTGTCTGGATAAATCGGCTTTGGTCATTTAATGGTATTAGTTCCCCATTTTGTCCAGACGTTACCATTTCTGCTGGCCCATAAAGATAATCATATGACACTACCGGCACACCATGGTTCAATGCTTCTCCAATTGCCAACGGCTGCGCGTCTATCCGACTCGTATCAACAAATAATTGTGCCTGGTCATAGGCTTCTGCCAATTGAACTTGATAACCAGCAAAATCAACTACACCTTCTAACCCCATCTTCTTAACTTGCTTTTTATAATTATCAACGTCTTCGGCAGTTCCATACCCGTATAACGTCAGTTTACTTACTGGAACCTGTTGGTGAACTTGGGCAAAGATATTAATTAGTTGATTAATTTGCTTATCTTCACCTAGCCGCCCAACGTAAATCAACTGCCCCGGCGTCCGTTGAGTCATTGCGATCCGCTGCGCTTCAGTTGTTAGCGGTATACCATTGATAACATAGATCGGCAATGCATTGTTGATTTGGCGTTTTAATACTGTTGCTTGCTTGGCGGTCATTACAATAATCCCATCCCACTTGTCGGCAGCAGTCGTTACCGGATCGACTAGCATCGAATTTAGCGGACCGTTTAACAAGTTTTGACCATCATTTACTTGGTTCATTGGCAGCCATAAAAATTTCTTAGCAGCAGTCGTCATCTCTTGTACTGGTTTGATAGCAACAGCCGGACGGTCAGCAATAAAGATGTTATTGGCCCCATTTTCCTTATTCAACTCATCAAGGAAGAAAGTAAAGAGATCTTCAAGTGTATCAAAGAATCGATCTTTCCCTTTATAATTACGAAGGACATTCAAAGAGTTAATCGGCGTATTTTCCACCGACTTCACAAAATAACGTTCAAGGTACACTTGCTGATCTGGCCGATAGTAACGCGCATAATACATCTGCCCATCTTCGCCAAAGAACTCATCAACAGCTTTAAAGCCGCGAATATCATATTTCTGACGCAGTGTCATATTGCCCGCAATATCAAAGTAGTCAACATGGTTTACCTGGCCAACGGTTCCCGCCGCAAAATGGACTTCGCAGACAAGACGGTCGCCATCTTTAACTTCCCGATAATTATTTCCTGTTCCAACTTGATAGTCAATCGGAAGCTCGAGATCTTCAGTATGAAATTTTTTGCCTTGATAGTCTGTCGTCTGTGCAAAAAAGTCATACATATTAACAAGTTGGTCGTCATCCAAGTTGAATTTTTTTATCGTTTCATGCAGCACTAAGTCAAAATCGCGAGTCACTAATTTTGCTGGGGCATCATATTTTTTAAACAGCGCTAATCGCTTAATTTCAGCGTGCTCAACACTTGAATTGCTGCTTAGTAAATACTGATTTACAAAAAAGTACATTACTCTTCCTCCTTGGCCTGCATGTCACCAATAAGCTCATCCCACAGCTTCATCACATTTGGCTCCGAATATCGCTTACTGTCTTCATATGCATGCGCGCTCATTTCCGCTAACCGTTCTTGATCGTTTAAGAGACTAATAATTGCTTGTGCTAAGCCATCAATGTCACCATTTTGAGTCAATAATCCGTCCTGCTGGTCAATGATTACATCTGACGGACCATACTTAATATCATTAGCAATAATCGGTAAGCCATGCGACTGCGCCTCAACTAATGATAATGGTAATCCTTCCGCACGGCTAGGCAAGATCAACAATTGAGCGTCTTCATAGACGGAATTAACATCATCCGTATAGCCATGAAATGTAACTGAGTGGCTAATTTGTTCATCTTTTACCATTTTATTAAGCGTTTTGTCGAAATTATCATTAGCATAACCCCAAAAATCCAATTTAGCATCTGGAACAGCTGCTAGAACCTGTGGCCAAGCCTTTAACAAGTGGTCTTGCTGTTTCTCCGGTGACAACCGGGCAACCATTACCACTTGCTTTGGCGAACGCTTCTTAAACGAGACATGTTTTTTATTAATAACATTGGCAGGGACAATTGGTCCTGGAATCCGATAGACCTTGACACCAAGTTTGCCAAACCGCTCAATAACGTCCTGTTGCTGCTGTGGTGTTAATGTAATAACGCCATCCCAGTCGTGCAGATGTTTTAATCCCCAATCATAGTTATAATTAAGCGGCGAATGCAGCATATCAGTCGGATTATTAACATGGTCATTATGAAGCTGTAATACTCGGAAAACGCGGTGTTCCATGTGTAACACCGCCCAACCAAGCTCATAAACCCGATCAACTACCAACCCCACTGGACTTGATCCGCAAATCTGCTTGTCAGTTACTAATTCATCTAAGAAGAACCGGGTTAAGTGATCAAAATCATTGAAGTGATAATCGTGACCATGGTAATTAAAGAGGTGGTAAGTCTTGATTTCTTTGCCCCGTTTATTTTGTTGGTGCGAAAGCTGAATTGCCAGCGACCCATCTGGCCGGTAATAATTTTCCGTTGCCATCTTGCCTTCCCAGTCGTATAATTGCTCAACAGAAATGAAGCCACGGCTATCAAACCAGCTAACTTTTAATAGCTTGCCATAGTGATCAAAGTATTGTAAATTGATCACTCGCCGATCGGCATCGCTTCGTCGACGAACATAGAGGATCCGCTTGCCGTTTTGATAATAATTATAGTTAATACCATCTGCTTTTCGCTCCCACCGTGGATTAACCGGAATATCTTTAATCCGAATATCTTTTTGCGGGACGTTACAGGCATTTTGAAAGTAATCAAATAAATTTATAAAATTTTTATCATCGATCCCTGCCTCAGCTGTGACAAGGTGTAGTTCATTTGAATATTGTCGTGTCACAATTCTAGCTGGTTGGTCATATTTTTCAAACAGGTGCAGGCGTTTAATTTGCGCGTGTTCAATCCCTGATTTGTTTCGTTGGATATTATCATTTAAGAAAAACAGCATCCCCAAGGTCCCCTTTCGTGGTTATCAATTTGAGTTTAACATATATTTGTTAATATTCCTTGAAAGCTTGACCAGTGTTTCCTATCACTCCTGCAATGTGTTAATATTAATATTTAATAGAAAGAAGTGGACGAGATATGCAAAACCCATTTGGTAATAACAATAATAATGATAACCAAAATCCGTTTAATTTAAACAATCTCCCCCTCCCACCAAACTACGCAAAAATCGTTAATGACCAGGGGGATATCCGAATAGCCAAAGTCGGTTTTTCATGGACAACTCTTTGGTTTGGCCCGCTACCAGCCCTATTTCGTGCTGATTATTACAACTTTATATTAATGATTGTCCTCGACATTGATTATGCCCTAGTTGTGATGTTTTTTGGGCTTAATAATCTCTTACAATTCCCATGGCCGTCAATCTTTTTCGGCTTTTTCTACAATATGATGTACTTCCGCCACTTATTTAACAAGGGTTACCGCCCCGCTGACCAGCGTTCCCGTGAATTGCTGACCAGGGCACGGTATTGGAAAGAATAAAGTAAAATCGTCCAGTGAACATTAATAAATGTTTGCTGGACGATTTTGTATTTTAGAACGCTATTGCTAGTCTAAATACGTCTTATAAATCTGAATTAACTCAATTGGCGATTTAGCTTGAACCAAGCCAGCAATTGACTTAATCTCATTGATACTCAATGAATCAGGAGCCTCACCCCATAGCATCAATAAATTAACAATCGTATTAATATAAAGCGTTTTAATAAACGAAAATGGAATCGGCGACTTAGCATTTGCTTTCTTAATGTCAATGTCGCCAAATAAATATGGCAATCGGGCGTCAAATTCATCATTTGCGACCTTAACAATTATTTGATAAAACTGCATATCCCCGTTTGACGAAAGCAGGTTTGATAAAAAATGCTTATTTTCATTACAAAATGCTAATGTTTGATTAAAGGCAACGCTAGCCAAATCGATAATCTCATTCGCATCAGGTAAATGACCAACATTTTTTAATTCCTCACGATCTGCTTGTAAGGCTTGGCGCAGCCCGCTTAAAAGATCATTTTCAATTTCTCGGAGAAGATCATGCTTATTTTGATAATAATTATAGAATGTCTTCTTACTAACTTCCGCACTATTTACAATATCATTTGTTGTACATTCTGATAATTTTTTAGTATCTAGAACGGTAATAAATCCTTCTTTTATTCGATTTAATGTATTGATTTTACGAATATCCATCTTTTATCCCCTAACTAAATCTAATTAATTTTAAGTCACTACAATCAGTTAATTAAATAACACTCTTATTAAACAAAGTATATCCTTAGTAACAGTTTTACACGAATCGTGTATAATGTCCAGAAACTATTAACAACTGATAAATCAACTGTTAAAATTGCAGACGAATTGAAGTTTTAACATCAAAAACAATCTACGAAGAAATTGACCTATACCTTACATATTTTCAATTCCTTATCTTTTTCTCATTTTAATAAGGATTAAAATGTACAATAAACTCCCAATCAAGGTTTTTGCTTTTCTTCACGGGTGGTGCCACGATTGTCTTTTAGGTGTCTGCTTCAATTAATCTGATGTTTCTTTTTGGTAGGAGATAAATGTGCGGTATCAACTACCTATATTCCCTAAAAACATCATTAATCAAGATAAAAAACGCTCAACAATTTGTGCAGTTTGTTGAGCGTTTTTTAGTTATTTAATATTTTCTGCTCGTTCTCGACGGGTTAGCCAAAATAAAATTAATGGTAAAATCACAAAGCCAAAGAACATCCCAAATATTGCAAACCAATTCGGCACAAGATGTCCCGCCTGCTTAATGCTAAACTCACTTACCCAGTCATAACGAAGCAAAAGAAAAGCAGTAATCACAACTGACAAGGCTGGTAAAACAACATCAGTAAAAAGATCCTTATGGGCTGGTAAAATCTCTTCTTTATTCGTTCCACGGTAAAAACGAATAACGCCCAACGGAATCACAATGAACTCAAAGAAGCGAACCGTAGCACTGATGACAATAATTGTCGGTAAGTTATACTGAAATGCCATTGGAATACCAATTGCTAAAACTAGGGTAATCACAAATGATACCAGAGGAAAATTACGTTTCGTACGCCGGGCAATAAACTGGGGTACTTGATTTTCATTTGCCATTGCTTCAAGGACCCGTGGCGTATGGAAGGATGATGCAACATTAATTCCAAACATTGAGATAATCGCCCCGACAAGAATTACATTTTGCAATACTTGATTATGAAAGATCGCTACAAGCGCTACTACTTGTTTAGTAGTTACCATGGCTGCTGGATTAATCATCATCGCGACTGCAATCGTACAAATATAAACAACCGCAATTACCAGTATTGCCAACGGAATGGCTCGTGGTAAGTTTTTTTCTGGTTTTTTCATGTCTTCTGAACCAGTTGCAACTGCTTCAAAGCCGGTAAATGCATAGAATGCTGAGATTACTGCCATTACAAACCCAGATGTCGTCAGGGGCGGGATCAATGATTTACCCGCACTATTCGTCATCTGATTTAACTCGTTAAAATGGTTAGTGCCGGTTTTTAAAAGAACGATAACACCAGCAATAATAATTAGGGCCAGGGCCCCAAGTTTTCCAATCGTTGATAAATCATTGATAATGGTGAACATTCGTCGCCCCATCATGTTAATCGCCATGATTATTAACATCAAAACTATAAATCCTAAGGTAATATTACCAAATGATTGATCCCAACCAAAAATTGAGAATGTAGTTCGAATAACCCCAACTGCCATCACTCCCCACGCAACCGAAGCAGAAAAGAACCGGACAACTCCCATATAAAAGCCCATATTTTCACCATAAGCAGCTTTAGCATAGGAGTATGCTGCCCCGCTCTTATTGACATACTTAGCAGCTGAAGCAAAAGTAATTGCTAAAATCGAAGCGAAAATCGCCGCAAGAAAATAAGCTAATGGTGCTTTTGTACCAACCATTGATACAACTGAGCCGGGAGTTAAGAAAATCCCTGAACCAATAATTGAATTAATTGCTAATAGTACAATTGACCAAAAGCCTAACTTTGTTTTTGTCATAGGTACTAGCCTTCTTTCATTGACTTATTAATTAAATCGCTAAAGACTTTATTCATCTCGCGATCACTACGATGGAGCATTTCTGGATGCCACTGTACGCCAATTACGGACGCGTCATCATTTTCTAGCGCTTCAACGACACCATCACCAGCATGACCAACTGCATACAAACCAGCCCCCACCTTATTTATTAACTGGTGGTGAAAAGTATTGACGCTCAGAGTTTCACGGCCGAATAGTTTTGCCAAATAACTAGTCGTCTCAAGGGTTACTGATTGGCTCTCGATGTCTGGCGTCCGTCCTTGATTGTGTTTTAAAGTCAGGCCATCGCGATAACTAATATCTTGATAAAGCGAACCACCATGCGCAACATTGATTAACTGAGCCCCACGACAAATTCCTAGTACTGGTTTATGTTGTTTTTCCGCTTCTCTTAGCAACAACATATCAAAATAATCGCGATCCGGCCAAATATCGCCAATCTTAGGCAATGATTCTTCACCGTATAACCGCGGATCGATATCATGTCCCCCTGATAAGATTAATCCATCAACATTCGCAACTTGAGCAACTGTCACATCAGGCTGCTCATTAAATGGAATGATATATGGAATACCACCGTTTTGGATTACAGAATCAACATAATCTTCATTAACATAGCTTCGATAGTATCCTGGAAAAGGACCGTTTTGATCAATAATTCGTGATCCAGAGATCCCAATAATTGGTTTTTCCATTATATTTCCTCTCCTCTAAAATTATGCATAAGTTTTATAATAACCATTTATAAAAAATAAGTAAATACATTCATTCGATTAGATATTTTAAATCCCGTTTACGAACACACGTACCCCATGCTACAATTACATAAACAAACGTTCGTTTAAATGAGGGAGAGTTTTATGCGTAACGTAATTTTAAATCCAACTAAGCAAATAGCACGCAAAATTAATCGCACAATTGAGCAACACTACCAGCCGCACGTCAAACAAGCCTTATTTGTGTTTACCACGAATTTTGGTGATCATTCAGCCTATAAGATGAGCCTTGATACCTTCCCCGCCATCGGCTCGAGCATTTCCACAATGATGGTTAGTGAGATTCCCACCCCTGATATTACGAAGCAGCAATATATTCTTATGCTATTTTCAATTTACAAGCATTGGCCGACTTTACCGTTGGTCCTTCGTGGCTATACCCCTAAACAGGTACGGTGGTTCCGTCAGAAATTCGGGACACGCGTATTTAGTGAACACACGACCGTTGATTGGTGGAAAAATATAAAGTAAAAAGCCCCAAAGTTCGGATTGCCGAGCTTTGGAGCCTTGCTATTATTTAACTGCGGGTAGCACAAGTCTAGTTATGTTCGATTGTTACATCCTCATGACCATCATATTCTTCAACTGCTACATGCACCGTCTCATTCATGGCAGTGGGGATATTTTTGCCCACAAAATCAGGACGAATCGGTAATTCACGGTGACCACGATCAACCAGTACCGCCAACGATATCCGCTTAGGACGTCCCATGTCCATCAATGCATCTAATGCTGCCCGAACTGTCCGCCCTGTAAAAAGCACATCGTCGACTAAAATAACATGCTTATCAGTAATATCAATTGCTAATTGGTCTGTTTTTACTGTTGGTTCTTGGTGATGGTCTGGCGCATGACGATCATCACGGTAGAGAGAAACGTCAAGTGCTGCTACCGGGACTTCTACATTTTCTAACTGGTTAAGCCGCTTCGCTAAGCGTTTCGCTAAGTATACACCCCGTGTCTTTATTCCAACAAATACTAAGTTATCGACACCTTTATTTTGTTCGATAATCTCATAAGTAATCCGGGTCAATGCACGTTGCATACTTGAACCGTCTAAGATCTCATGAGCCATCATGTCACTTCCTTAATCTAAAATAATAAGACCCTCCACTCACTGTAAGGAAGGATCCAGAGATTTGCTGAGTCTTCCCATCCATCACAAAGATGATGCTTACGGGAACTATCGTGATATATTATTACCATTTTAAGGGTCTATTGTGTCCCTGTCAATTGTCCTAATTACCAAACTCGTTTAGCCATTTTTGCACTTGTTGACTAACATTATTCCAAATTGCATTGAAGTTGCCTTGGTTCTTTAGCTTATTAACAATTTGGGTCCCATTATCTGGATTTTGACGAACTTCATTAACCGTATTATTAACTTGATTCAAGTCTTCCTTAACACTATTGTCTTGGACTTGATTTTGCAATTGTTGATTCTGATTTTCAATCTTATCAAGACGATTTTGAAGGGCTTGCTGGTCGTGATCTTTTTGATACTGCTGGGTTGCTCCTTTTAGTTGGGCGACCTGATTAGCAAGACGCTGGTTATCTTTGTTTAGTTTGTCAATACTACTTGAGTTATTACTAATCTGACTACTCTGCTGGCTATCAGTCGCAGCTTGGTTTGCCGCTTGGCGATTATGTGCACTAATTGCCCACCAAGCACAGATAATGACTGCTAAGATGATAATAATCCATAGCCAGCCCCGCTTAGGTTTGGGAGAAGCGGTGGAAGCTTTACTGGTACGGGGACGAAGCTGACGTACATTCAGCGTAATGCTAACCTGAGTACTTTGACCGTTACTGTCCATCACCGTTAGCATTACCGGATATTCACCAGTCTGATCAACATTAACCTGGGTGGTATTAATAACCACTTTACTCGTCAGATCCTGACCATTACTATCTGCTGCGTGGACCCCCAGCTCCTGCATCAGTTCTGCTTGGTTAAGTGGCTGATTGAGCGGCCATTCAAGATAGTGCCGTTCTACTGTTAGCGTTGGTTGGTTCATCTTTTTGCCCCCGATCTTTTTTCCTGATTATAACACATCAGTATTCGAATGATGATTAGCACAGCGCAGACTAATTTATCGTTTGTATCTAGACTTTGTGTTTGATACTAAAAAAGGCTGGTGAATTTTTCGCCAACCTTTAAGCAGTTATTTATGCGCTAATTCCCACGGGTCTTTAACAATAATTGTTTGAATCCGGTCTGCACCAACGGAAACCGTAGCTAATGGCGATTCAGACAATTCACTTACCCGCTTCAAGTAATTTTGGGCATTGATTGGTAAGTCCTCAAACTTCTTTGCCTCGGTAATATCTTCGTCCCAACCAGGAAGTTCTTCGTATACTGGTTCACAGCGTTCTAGTTCCTTCAAACTAGCCGGGTAGTAATCAATCTGTTGGCCATCAAGCTTGTATGACGTACAAATCTTAACTGTCTTTAACCCTGTCAAAACATCAAGCAAGTTTAAACTTAGGCAGCTGATTCCCGATACCCGCCGTGCATGCCGCATTGCGACGCTGTCAAACCAGCCAACCCGACGCGGACGGCCGGTTACTGTTCCGTATTCATGACCAGTTTCTCGGATTTGATCACCAATTTCATCTGTCAATTCTGTGGGGAACGGACCAGCACCTACCCGCGTGGAGTAAGCTTTACAAATTCCCACGACGGTTTCGATCTTGTTCGGGCCGACACCAACACCAGTACATACACCACCAGCAATCGGATTAGATGCGGTAACATAGGGATATGTTCCTTGGTCAACATCAAGCATAACCCCTTGAGCTCCCTCAAATAGGACCTTTTTATCTTGGTCAAGGGCATCATTAACGATTTGCGCGGTATCAGTAACGTATTGTTTTAATTCTTGACCATATTCGTAATAACTTTCAAAAATATCATCAAAGTTAATTGGATCAACATGGTATAGCTTCGTAAATAATTCGTTCTTTTCCGCTAAATTACGTTCAAGCTTTACTTTAAATGTGTCTTTTTCGAGGAGGTCGCACATCCGAATACCAACCCGTGATACCTTGTCCATGTACGTTGGGCCGATACCATTTTTTGTAGTGCCGACTTTATGGTCACCCTTTGCTTCTTCTTGGCACTTATCAAGCAAAATATGGTATGGGAAAGTAATGTGGGAACGGCTAGAAATCCGCAAGCCAGAAATATCAATCCCGTTTTCTTGGAGGTAATGCAATTCTTTTAACAGGGCTGGTGGATTAATAACAACCCCATTACCGATTACCGCCAACTTATCCTTGGCGAAAATCCCTGATGGAACAAGTCGTAAAGCAAACTTCTTGCCGTCAAACGCAATAGTATGACCGGCATTATTTCCACCTTGAGAACGAACTACAACGTCCGCTTCTTGGCTGAGATAATCTGTCATTTTCCCCTTTCCTTCGTCGCCCCATTGACTACCAACAATCACAACTGATGACATTCATTTTCACCTCATCGTTTATTTTCTAAAATTAACGTTTTTACTTCGCTATTTTACCGAATTCCTTATTCCCCGTCAACAGTTTCTCGAACTATTTTTTATTAACATTCCTCAAACGTACGCTATTTTCATTGACGCAACGTCTATTTTAGCGCATAATAATTTACGGTAATTTTTGAAAAAAGGAGCTCCCCAAATGAGAACGTTCGATTATGATGATATTCAATTAGTTCCAAATAAATGTGTAATCAAGAGCCGCAAAGAGGCTGATACTAGCATCAAATTTGGTCCCCACACATTCAAGATTCCCGTTGTACCAGCTAACATGGAAAGTGTTATTGATGAAGAACTTGCTATTTGGCTAGCACAAAACGGATATTATTATGTCATGCACCGCTTTGAACCTGCAAAACGGCTCGATTTTATTAAAATGATGCATAATAAAGGCTTATTTGCATCTATTTCAGTCGGTATCAAGGATAGCGAATATGAATTTATCGATCAATTAAAATCCGAACAATTAACACCAGAATATATTACCATCGATGTTGCTCATGGTCATTCGGATTTTGTCATCAAAATGATTGAATATATTAAAGATAAGCTCCCCGATACTTTTGTCACGGCAGGTAATGTTGCAACCCCGGAAGCTGTTCGTGATTTGGAAAATGCTGGCGCGGATGCTACTAAGGTCGGTGTCGGTCCCGGTAAGGCCTGCATCACGAAGTTAAAAACCGGTTTTGGGACTGGCGGTTGGCAGCTTTCAGCAATTAGGTGGTGTGCAAAGGCTGCGCGGAAACCGATTATTGCGGACGGTGGTATTCGGCATAATGGCGATATCGCTAAATCTGTCCGTTTCGGTGCATCAATGGTAATGATCGGTTCTATGCTCGCTGGTCACCTTGAATCTCCAGGTCATATTATCACGATTGACGGCAAGCGTTATAAGCAATACTGGGGTTCCGCATCAGAAGTCCAAAAGGGGGCTTACCGCAACGTGGAAGGAAAGCAAATGTTAGTCCCATTCCGTGGCTCAATCAAGGATACTCTTATCGAAATGCAAGAAGATCTGCAATCATCGATTTCTTACGCAGGCGGACGTGACTTAGAAGCAATCCGCAAAGTTGATTACATGATTGTCAAAGACTCAATTATGAATGGCGATTTCTAAAGACTAACTAAAAAACGGCTTGTCGAGTAGGTTATTTTCTACTCCCAAGTCGTTTTTAGATTAGCCTATTTTATTTCTGCTTGTTTTTTCACTGCTGCTTGACCAAGAATATTAACGTAATTAAACGGCCGGTCAAAGTGCGGTTGGAAAAGCATATCAACAAATGCTAGGTAATCAATCGTATGCTTATCTTGAATACATAATGAAATAATGTTAGCGGACTGAGAAACATCGTGTTTGCTCATAAACTGACCACCGAGGATTTGGCGCGTCTTTTTATCCCATACTAATGTCATCAGCACGGGGGTAGTCGTTGGCATAAATTCAGGACGATAATTATCCTCAATTGTCACGGCGGCAGCGTCAAAACCAGCCTCTTTAGCATTTTCAAGAGTTAAACCTGATGAAACCATCGTGATTCCATATAAATTCAAGCCCGAACTAGACTGCGTTCCCATATCACGCATGGTGTTGCCAAAGATATTAGTCCCAACAATCGTTCCTTGCCGAATAGCATTGGTGGCAAGCGGGATATAAGCATCCGTACCAGTTGGATTATAGTGAACCGCGGTTGAATCCCCAGCAGCATAGATATCTGGATCAGATGATTGCATGTATTCGTTAGTCACAATTGCGCCGTTATCATGCATTTTAACTTTCCCTTTTAACAAATCAGTGTTAGGACGGAAACCGACACAAAGGACCGCTATATCTGCTTCATAACTTCCCTTATTTGTATTGACGGTCACACTGTCCTCATGATTTTCAAAGCCCGTCACCCGCTGGTCAAAGGCAAAGTGCGCTCCATGGTTGGTAAATTCTTGTTGAATCCGGTCAGTATATTCATGATCAAAATACTTATGAAGCATCCGTGGCGAACCATCAATTAAGGTAACATCCTTATTTTGACGAGTGTATGCTTCAACTAGTTCAACCCCAATATAACCTCCGCCAATTACAACAATCCGTTGGGCATCTTTAGCAACATTAAAAAGTTCCTTTGCATGATGATAGTTTTTACACAAGTAAACATGGGGGCCATCCACCCCTTCAATTGGCGGAATAACCGGCCAAGACCCTGTCGTATCAACAAGCTTATCATAATGATCAGTTTTTTCTTCACCAGTCACAAGATTGGTTACCGTAACTGTTTTTGTCTTTGGGTCAATATTTGTAACATTATGTTGCATGTTCACAGTCGCACCCATTGCTGCAAGCTGGTCAGGACTTGAATAGAACATTGCATCGGGGTCGCCAACATCACCGCTTAAATAAACTGCAATCCCACACGAAAGGAAAGAAACATTATCATTTCGTTCATAAATTGTTACTTCCGTTTCTGGATGGTTTTGTAAAATTTGAGTAGCTGTAATAGTTCCTGCGTGGGTACAACCAACGATTATTACCTTCATAATAAAACACACCTCATATCATGTTCTTGTTTTCACAATTAATTATACTAATAATATTCTTATATTCAATATATCGTATTGGAATATCGCCTATCAGCACTAAATTATTTATCGCTATTATTACATTAATTACGGACCCACTTGTTATAACCCCAACATCTTCATTCGCCTTTTATTTATATCGATAGATAAATAAACACTTAAAATTTTTCTGAAAAATTTAGATAAATATTGTAAAATTACAGAAAGATTAAAATTTACTTAAGGAGTTATTGTATGGAATCATCAACCATTAAGTTACGACGATCAGTCGTAGCTGCAATGTTGCTTGCACTAACAATTGTTCTCGGACGTTTTTTCCTCATTCCTATTCCATGGACCCATGGGAATGTTAATTTATGCGATGCCGGGGTATTCATCGCAGCGATGTTGCTGGGTCCCGGCGCTGGCGGCATCGTCGGCGGTTTTGGGGGACTTTTTCTTGACCTTATTTCAGGCTTTCCTCAAGATGCACTCTTTTCTTTTGTTGCTCATGGATTGGAAGGATTTATTAGCGGATGGCTTTATAAAAAATACGGTAATACAAGCTGGGGTAAGTGGATCGCTATCCTTACTGGAACAATTATTATGATCGCAATTTACTTTATTTGTAATACTGTAATGTACCATGTAATTACTGGTTTTCTAAGCCTCGGTTCTAACTTTATCCAAGGAATGATTGGGGGGATTGTTGCATTAATCGTGATTAAACAACTACAAAAGCACAATTTCAATTTTTAAACAAAAAACTTCAACTTAGCTATTTTTAAGCTAGGCTGAAGTTTTTCTTTCTTATGGTTCAATTCCATTTTTGGTTGGCACTACAATAATATAATTCAAAATTCGGTTAGCGTAACTTTGCTTTCCCATAAAATCATTAATTGCCGCGTTTAATTCACCCAGATTATCAGTAATGATACCATCCGCACGGTCATATATCATTTGCTTCATAATGCCTGGTTCATTAACCGTCCAGGCATATACCGGCTGGTGTTTCCAGTGAGCTTGGGTAATGAAATCTTGATTTAGCGTGGAATATTCCATCGAATAACCATCCGCAACACTTTGTGGATAGCCAAAATTATAAGGCTGAATATATAAAACCGCTAGACGGGGATTAAGCTTCTTCAAACCCGCGACTGCGCTATAATCAAGCGAGTGGATTTGGTCATGATCACGTAGCAAGCGACTACCATACTTAGCATTAAAATTTTGCAACATTTGCTTAGAATCGTGGGGCGTCGTTTTAATCTCGACCAATAATTTTTGATGATGTTTTTCGGCTGCATTGAGGTACTGGTCAAAACTAGCAATTTTAGCATGATGACCATTTTCGCGGACCGTTAAATTTGTTAATTGGTTTAAAGTTAATTCGTGAGGGATCTTGTTTACCCCTGCAAGTTTCTTCAGATTTTCATCATGCATCACAACAAACTGATGATCTTTGGTTTCGTGCAAGTCGATTTCAATATAATCTGGTTTCAACTTTACCGTTTTGTCCATCGCTGGAATCGTATTTTGGACCCCATTTTCTTCCGCTACTCCCCGATGAGAAATCGTTATTGGGCGGTGAAGATTACTACCAACAAGGTAAAAAGCATTATTAGTAACCGTCGTTAAGCCAATTACCAAAAAGATTAACGTCACTGTCTTAAGAAGGCCACGTGAAGGGTGTTCCGGTTCGGTTGAAAGTGTCACAACATCAGTCAACGGATTGACAATAATTAACAAAATAACCGTTCCAGCCCACACTGCCAGTATCTCACCACCCAGTTGAAGGAACGACAAATTAAAAATAGCGGTAAATAATGGTAATTTCCCGGGTAATAAATCAAGTCCGACCTGTAATAAGTAAATCACCAAATAAAAGATGCCCGTCATTAGTCCAATAACAACCGTGGCAAAGATGAGCTGACCAATCAGCCGCGCCCACCGCATTTTCCCTGTCATCTTCCAACTACGACGCATCGCCAATATTAAATGCAAATGTTGATACGCCATTAGTGGCATTGTTAAAATCAGACGAATGCCTAGAACCGTCATTATGATATAGAAAATTACCAAGCTACCAATCATCCACGGACTACGGGTTAAGTAATCAACAATAAACTGCGGTACCTGAATTTTCGCCAGTAATGGGGTTCGAAAGATCGTATCAGCAAACGGGATCACCAGCAAAAAATATCCTAATAAAACAATCAATGAACTGATATTAAGTAAACGCAACGCTTCTGTTAACTGGACAAAAATATGCCGCCACCGAAAGTCATCGATGCCAATCCAACGAAAACCAATAAGCAGCAGCATAAATTCACTATAAATAATTACCAACAAACATATCAATTCAATTAAAAGTCCCCCAACCACAAATGGGTGATGAGTCATAATTAAAATAACGTTTTGATATGAAATGAATGGGATTTCCCCTGCTTGAAGAACAAAGGTGGTAATCCAGCGAAACAGCGGAATAACCATAAACTGGTTTACTAAGTCGAGGCCACCAAATAATAGTAAATATTCAAGCCAATTTTGTTTGAATTGCCGTGAATATCGCCGAAAACTCCGATAGGCATTTTTCATTTTCTTACTCCCTCAAAAAGTTAGTTAAGAAAATTATACCTTAAATCAGCCGTTAAAAGTCAACATCGTCAGGATCAGCACATTGACCACCAAGATTTGGCAACAAGCTAATCTTTCTCATTTCTTCGTCCGTTAACGCAAAATCAAAGATCTGTTGGTTGCTTACCATCCGTTCTTTGTGAACTGATTTTGGTAATGGTAAGACGCCTTGCTGTAAAATCCACCGCAAACATACCTGAGCAGCCGTCTTTTGGTACTTATCAGCAATTTGCAAAATCGTTGGATTAGTCATTACTTGAGCTCCCTGACCGCCCAATGGTCCCCAAGCTTCAACAAGAATATTATGTGCTTGTAAATACTTGATTTCTTCAGTATGTGGCCAACCAGGATGAATTTCAATCTGATCAACGGCTGGCGCCACTTTAGCAGTCTTCATTAATTCGACAATATGATGAGGCATAAAGTTGCTTAGCCCAATTGCCCGAATCTTCCCTTCGTTATAGAGGTCTTCCATTGCACGCCATGTTTCTGCGTTAATCTTCGCGGCTTCATCACCAAATTGCTTCTGGTTGGCAGGCCAGTGAATTAAATAAAGGTCGAGATAGTCCATTTGTAAACGGTCAAGCGTTTCCTGAAATGCCTTTTTCGTCTGATCATAGCCACGATTAGTATTCCATAGCTTGCTCGTAACAAATAAGTCTTGACGGTCGATTCCGGAATCCTTTATTCCCTTGCCAACCGCTTCTTCATTTCCATATACAGCAGCTGTATCGATATGCCGATACCCAGTGGCAATCGCCTCCTCGACTGCTTTTTTAGCAACGTCTGCCGGCGTACGGAAAGTTCCATAACCAACGCATGGGATCTTTACCCCATTATTTAAATTAAAGGTCGAGTTAATGTTAGTTAATTCAATCATGATATCCCTTCTTTCACATTCTATTATATCTTTTTTATTTTAAAAATTCAGTTTGCTATTTTATCAAAATTATGATTTGATTATAATATCATTAAAATCAACTAAGGAGGATAACTATGCGACCACGAATTGCTATTCCTGCAGATACATTAACAGAGGCAACGAATATCATTAATGAACGGAATGCAGCTTTTGCACCCCGTCCTTTAATTGAAGCAATAATTAAGTCAGGAGGTCTCCCAGTAATTTTGCCTAGCGTCAGCTCAACACTAGCGGTAAATTACCTTGATCTTTTTGATGGTATTATTTTTGCGGGAGGTAGCGACGTCGATCCGACCTTTTTCAATGAAGAACCACACCAAAAATTAGGGCCTACCTATCTAAGACGCGATCAATTTGAAGTCAGCCTGGCAAAGGCAGCATTTGAGGCTGGAAAGCCAATGATGGGAATTTGCCGCGGTATGCAACTACTCAATGTGGCCCTTGGCGGAACCCTCTATCAAGACCTCTCAGAAGAATCGCATCCAACGCTCAAGCATTCTCAAGACGCTCCCGGTAACTTTCCGTCCCACCACGTCAATACAGAGCAGGAAAGTCGGCTATTTAAGCTTATTGGTGCCCGGCCATATGTTAATTCCCGTCACCATCAGGCACTTAACCAGATTGCCGCGCCTCTTCATGTGACTGCCTGGGCTGACGATCAAATCCCTGAAGCAGTTGAAACTACGGATTCAGACCAAATCCTAGCTGTTCAATGGCATCCCGAAAACATGTTTAAGCATTACGATTATTCACGCGCAATTTTTGCTGACTTAATTGCGCGGGCGTCAAAATAATGAAAGTGAAAATTACTTTCTCGACAAGGGGATTGGCTAAGCTAGCACGATGATTAGCACGTCACAAACCGATTATCATGCGTCCTTAGCCTTGATCCTTATGGTTATTTACCACGTTATCTTGCTATTATTTGTTAAAACAGTTGAAGCTGATAGACCTCGCTGAAAACAGGGCCCCAGAGTTCGGATTTTTCCGATCTTTGGAGCCCTGTTGTATGCTGTAGCTATTTAAATATTTTTATTACCGCGCTAATTCTTGACGCAACTCATCAGCAGTATAAATACGGCCATCTTCAAAGCCTTTAAATGGATGAATCATTTCTTGCGCAGCCCGTTGATACCGCTTAGCCCGTCGCAAGGCGTATTCAGTTAACGAACCATCCTTAACGTAATTTAACAGCTTTGCACTAGGAGTCGTATATGGATTTTCAACCCGGTCTTCTAAGTCTTCAAGAATTTCTGAATATTCTGGACCAAGTTGAATTTGATTGGCGTACCGTTCAAGACTCTTAAGGATTGCCCGCGCTTTTGCCTGATATCGGCATACCTCCCGCGGGTTTTCTTCAGCAACTGCTTCATTCATCTTATCAGCATTTAATAAAATATCCTCGACTTCATTTTCTTTCAACGGTGGGTGCATAATAAAGTAGCTTGCTAGTAACCTAATAAAACGCAAGGTCCCAGTCCGCACACCAACTGAACTACTAGGATCAAGGTCTAGCATCCGCAATTCGAGATATTCAATCCCTTGTTCAGGGAGCTTCTTTAAGTCTGAATTTCCCTTAAAACGAACCGGACCATGAAATTCATAATCAGACGTTAAAATTCCCGCCTTGACCCCTTCTTCAATTCGGGCGATATAGCGGTCAAGGTTGGTAAAATCACCAGTAAATTTTGTTCCAAAACCATGTTTACTTTGGCGAACACTCCGAACAGGGTGTGATAGCTCTTTACCGGGCTCAAAGTAGTTTTCTTCCACAATTGGACTCGCCCCATAAAGATACGTCAATAACCAGCGATAACGGACAAATCCTTGTGCTAAAACCGTATAAAGGTAATTACGGACTTCCCGTTCATTCTTAAACTTATCAGGAAAAGCCTTAAATACCATTTCAACCACGTGAGTATCAATACTAAGGTTAATATGGGCTCCACATGGCGTCCCTTGAGAATATCCATGACGCTTGGCCCATTCCTTTAAATAAGCTTCTTTTTTCGGCCCCATCTTCGCTAAACGCAATTTGGTCTTGTCTTTGGGTAAGCGTGGCGGCATCGACATCGGCCACAGCAATTCGCCAGGCGCTAATGCTGAGCGCAAAGTATTATTGATAACATATAGATAGTGCATCGCGTCAAGGGCATGCTGCGCAGACGGAGTTACCATTTCAGCCATCGTTTCAAGAAAGTCATTGGTAATCCACGGATTGGTCTTTTCATCCCCAATCGCAGAAGGATACGGTTCTTGACTCAAATTACCATCTTCGTCAACCCGTTGCATTTCAATTTCTAGTCCCATTGTAAAGTCAGAAGTCTTGGCGACTGCTTCATTGTCAAAGATTAATTGCCCAATTCGGCTAAACATCTTATTCGCCTCCTATTTAAATTCTCATCTCTCTAATTATTTTCTAATAAATATACAGTTATTTTCTCATATAAACAACTGAATATTACAAAGACGAAATTTAAATAACTTTAACGGCAATCTTCTGTCAATAAACAACCTTAAAACAAAAAATTATTAATACAACTCATTCAATCGATGGAATTTTTTTGATTAAAAGCCCTGTTAAAAGACAAATAACAATTACTACTGGTGCAAGTTCAATCGCCACTAATAACGTTAAAAGAACAATTGTTAAGAGCGGCTTTTCGAGAATAACGGTTAAACTAGCAGCTAAAACAACAGCCGCATTTACATGCATATCACCTGGAAGAACCATTGCACAAGCAACTCCAACGGCGACACTAGCAAAAATAGCTGGGAATATTGTTCCACCGCGCCAGCCCATCGCAAAACCAAGGTTCGTCATAATAGATTTAACTATGGCTACCATCAATAAAAACGAAATTGAAAGCTTAAATGCTTCATGGGTAAACGGAACGATCCGAAATTCACCAGAAAAAAGAATATCACCAGTCAATAATGAACTAAGTGCTAACGCTAAACCAAAGATACCGCCTTGCCAAACTTTCCCCAGCTTAATATTAATAACCAGAGCAGACCAATTCTCAAGACGGATAAATAACCAACCAAAAACGCAGCCAACAAGAAGGGCCGGAACTGCTGTCAGCAAATTAATCCACTGCCAATAGATTTCACGGTGATGAATCCCAAAGACACCTTCTTCTGGAAACAGCTTAAAAATAATTGCTGCTCCAATTATCCCTATAATAATGAGCAACGAAATGACTAGTATCCTTTCGCGCTTACTACGAAATAATTCGCTAAACCGTGGCGCTGATGCTAGTTGCTGAGGATTCATTCTAGTTCGCCAAATATTAACGGCGCTGTCCTGATTTGCAGTGGATGCCCACCGCAAACAATCACCGAGCCAGTTTATCATCCCGCTGGTTATAACGGTTGTAGATGCTTCTGGTCCGATGCTGCCTCCAGCCCCTAGAACAAGTAATCCTAATAGAAAAGATTTCCACCATTGATGATAGTCAATGCTCCCCTTAAGCCGAAGACTAGTAAGGACTTCTTCAATTGTTAATGGATAATTGCCCCACTTTTTATTTAAATAACCAATCAAGAAACCTAACGGAACACAAACTACAAACGGGTACCAAACTTTTATATTTCCTGCATACTTTAAATAGTCTTCCCAAATAAAATTAATTACCCAGTTCACTAAGTTCAGATACCCAGCCGTTATCATTCCAATTACTAAACTTCCAACTACCGCATATAGTCCTAGCTGAACGCGCTGGTACTTCATCTTATTTCCCTGCCTCTTTTAACGTGACGATAAATACTATTTTTTGGTTAGTGTATTTAGCTGATATTTTACCCTTAAACATTTTGACAATATATTGGGCCATTGATAAACCAATTCCAAAGCCAGATTTTTTCCCTTGAGTATGCGACTCATCAACCCGATAAAATCGATCAAATAGCTTCTTCACGTCAACCTTTTGCCCATCTTGATAACTATTAGCGACCTTAATGACTACCTTCCGTCCACGGTTGGCTTGGTTAACCGTAAAATCAACTTCACCATTGGGGTCACAGTATTTATTAGCATTGTCTAATAGGATATTAATCAATTCGTGCAAGTAATTTTCATCGGCAGTGACCATTAAATTATCTTTGATCTTGACATTAAATTGCTTTCGGTCGGCAGAGATTACACTCTTAAAACTCCCAGCAGCCTCGCGCGCAATGTTACTAACGTCAACTGGAACCATTGTTATAGATGGCCGTTCCTGCATTCGAGCAAGCGAAACAAGGTGGTTGATTAATTTTGTCAATCGCTCAACCTGTTGCCGTGTGCTGGTCGTCCATTCATTTTCACCACCAAGGATCTCTTGCATTTCATTGTTGGCAGAAATTACGGTTAGCGGAGTCTTTAACTCATGGCTTGCATTAGTAATAAACTCTTTTTGACGCTGTTCTGCCTGAACAATGGGTTGAATTGCCCGGCGAGAATAAAGGGTTATGACAATGGTATAAAGAATCAGCACTACTACGCCCAAAATCAACCCCGTATGCATTAATGAACTCGTCCGCGCCATTAATAGGGATTCATCCAGAAAGACAATGATTCGTTGACCATCTGTCTGTCGCGCCTTATATGCATAAGTTACGCCACGATAAAAAACTTGGCCTGTTTTCATTTTCTTCTTCATAACCCGATTAGTCATAACCCGGGCATCTTGCGGACTAATCGTTGCAATTTGATCATCTTGGATTTCAGCAATTTTATTATCTTGGTCAGTTATGACTGTAAAATAGCGGTATTGGTGTAATCCCTCTTGTGAGAATTGGGATTGATTAAAAGCATCTGCCTGGACGCCCTTTTGCGGAATCCGCCCATCATTATTAACTAAAATTGTTAAAACGCTTTGAATTTCCTTGTGTGACCGATAATAGGTAAAAGCGCTCAGACTGCCGACAATTGTTAAGATAACGAAAACTAATGCTGTCGTTGATAAAGCTATAAACTTATAACGAAAACGTTGTATCATTTTGCGTTCCTCCTAACGAGCAATCATAAACGGTCCTTCTTTTTTGCCTGTAATGGTGACCTTCGATTGAATTGCTTGCAGTTTTTGCCGTAAATAGCAAATATTAATCCATAGGTCTTCTTGGTCTGCTTGCTCTTCTTCATCCCATACGTGACTCAGCAGCTCACTGCCAGATAGTTCTTTATCTGCATTCAAAATCAAATACTGTAATAATCGATTTTCCTTATTTGTTAGACTGATTGAATTATGACTTTGCAATGACTGATCATTACCGTTAAGGGTTAGGTCGCCAAATTCCAGTACATCGGTCCCATAATTGTCGTCACGTCGTTGTCGTGATCGTAACCGCGCTAATAATTCTTTAAGAGAGAATGGTTTTGTTAAGTAGTCGTCAGCTCCTGTGTCTAAACCATTAACACGGTCGTCTTCTTCACCCATGGCGGTCAGCATCATCACATAAGTCCGATTTCCTGATGCTCGAATCTCTTTCAATGCCTCTAATCCTGTCTTTACAGGCATCATAATATCTAAAATAATTACGTCATAGGCATTTTTCTTTGCACTATCAATTGCTGCTTGCCCGTCATTTACAACATCAACTTGGTACCCGCTGGCCATCATCGCGGTTTTTAAGACCTTTGCCAATTGCTGCTCATCTTCGGCCACTAGTATTCGCATTTTAATCGTCCTCTCCTGTACTTGAATTAATCAATTGACGAATTGTTTGCATCTGCACATCACATGATGCTAGCTGGTCAGCACATCGTTTCAGTTCACGTCCAATCCGCTCGGGATCGGCAATATTATGCTTATATTTCATTTCATGTTCAAGACTTGCCCATGAGTCCATTGCAATGGTTCGCAACTGGATCTCGACATAGAAATGGCCAGGCTCATTACCATCAACATCCCGATATGGGACCGTCTCATTAATAATTACATGATAGCTACGATAACCATTCGGCTTAGCATTTGTTATATAATCTTTTTCTTTGATAATTTGGCACCAATCGGCCTGCCGTAACTGGTCAAGACACCGGTCAATGTCACTAATAAAATTACAGACAATTCGTACACCAACTGCATCCCGGCATTTACGCAAGGCTGATTCTGTATTAACGGGATAACCTTTACGCTCACATTTTTCTGCCATGCTTGCAGGAGTCTTCACCCGAGCAATTAAATGCTCATACAGTTTAGGTTGTCTATTATCAACAGCTTGTTGATTTAGTTGCTTAATTCGTTCAGTTGTCAGTGATAAAATTTCTGGCAAAATCTGGTCATATGGCCCATAGATTGTCATCGCGGTTGCCTCCTTTAATTTGAATATTATAACAGGCGCTGGGTTTTTAGAAAATGCGACTTTATTCTTTCTTAAGTTTCCTTACTCAGTCCGTAATAAGCTAACATCTTTATTAACTTGCTTCTTTTGATTGCTCGTACGGTAAAATTTATGAATAAGCTTACTTTCTTTCACTTCTTTAACATGGAGTTGATCGCCTTCATGATCAGCGTATTTGATTGTAATCGATTGGTTGCTATCTGCCTTGAAAAAGATTATTGGTGATACCGATTTATCCGTTGTTACTAAATAACTATAGTTTTCAACGCCAGCTGGAGCAGTATCTGATGGCTTTACAACACCATAAATCAAATTATTGTTATGCACCTGCTCCCTTACCCAATTCGGAGAAACCTCCAGTCCGACTAGTATGCTTATCTGTTGGTCGGTCAGTACAGGAGTTAAACGCTTCTCGACTTGACTACTGGTGTGGTACGTCTCCCTAGCATTATTTTGCTGGCTATTCCAGAAAGCGGCCCCGATAGCGATGCAAACAGTAAAGATAAGTACAATAATTAAAATTCGTTTTTTCATCATCTCATACCAATCAAGAATTTTTTGACATAAACTTGTTTTCCTAAAATAGCACCTACACAAACGGGCTCCAAAGCTCGGTAAAATCCGAACTCTGGAGCCCTATTTGCACTTGGGGAGCGTGGGAAGATATAAACGGCTTCTGTTACGCCCCCTTACAGATTGTTAGGAAAGGTAGCTTTTGCTAGTCCATTTGAGCTTTAATTGCTGCTAATGACACATCGCTAGTATTAGCGAACTTAACATCAGCATCCTCAAGGTCAGCGCCAAAGCCGATTGACAATTCACCAGCACGGTTAATTGACTCAATCCCAGCTTGAGCATCTTCTAGACCAGCTACTTGATCAGCAGGGAGATCCATCAACTTTGCAGCTTCTAAGTAAATTTCTGGATCTGGCTTCCCATGGCTCAAGTTTGCTGGATTAACGATTCCTTCAAAGTAATCAGTTAATTGCAAGTATTTGAGAACCTTAGGAGCATTTTTAGAAGCAGAAGCTAATACAATGTGGTAACCATTAGCCTTTAATTCATCCAAGAAATTCTTCATTCCTGGCAAAATATCAGCAGGGGTTAAAGTTTCAACTAATTTAATGTAGTTGTCATTTTTTTCCGTTGCCAAAGCTTCTTTTTCTTCTTGGGTGTAGTCATTTTCGTGACCGCCAGCCTTTAAGATCAATTCCAATGAATCCATCCGGCTAACACCCTTCAATGCGTCTGCTAATTCAGGGGTCCATGTTGTCCCCACCTTATCAGCTAATTGATGCCATGCTTGACCGTGAAAACGAGCGGTGTCAGCAATAACACCATCAAGGTCAAATGCAAAACCTTTCAAATCTTCAAACTTCATCTCAAATGCCTCCAACAACTACTTTAATTCAAGCTTCTTGCCGTCAAGATCGATTGTGATTGGGTCACCTGATACTAAGTCAATCTTAGTACCATGCTTGTCAACTTTAACCTTCAAGATCCGGCCACGGAACATTTGACGGAATTGGTATGAATCCCACTTCTTAGGAAGGAATGGTGCATAGTGTAATTCGTCACCACGAACCCGCATACCGGCAAATCCTTGAACGATATCAAGCCAGCTACCAGTCATTGAAGTGATGTGCAAACCATCAGAAGTATCATTGTTGTAGTTGTCAAGGTCAAGACGTGCTGAACGTTCATACAATTCAACGGCCTTGTCTTCGTAACCAATATCAGCAGCAATGATTGAGTAAACTGAAGCAGAAAGACTTGATTCGTGAACAGTAAATTGTTCGTAGAAGTCGAAGTTATTCTTCTTTTGTTCCTTTGTAAAGTCATCGATGAAGTCCCAAAGACCTTGAATAACGTCACCTTGCTTTACGTATGGTGAACGTAAGATCCGATCCCATGACCAGTGTTGGTTGATTGGCAATTGGTCACTTGGGATATCAGCAACTGGCTTAAGATCCTTGTCCATAAAGCCATCGTTTTCTGGGAAGATATCACGTTCCTTATCGTATGGCAGGTACATGTTATCAACGATTGACTTCCATTGACGCTTTTCATCTTCAGAAACGTTAAGCTTCTTAGCAACGTCACTGTCAACTTCATCTAAGATTTCTAATGTGTATTGGAGAGTCCAACGACAAAGTAAGTTAGTGTACCAGTCGTTGTTTACGTTGTTATCGTATTCATCTGGACCAGTTACTGCATGAAGCATGTACTTGTTCTTGCGTTGTGAGTAATGAACCCGGTCAGCCCAGAAACGAGAAATTTCAGTAAGAACTTCTGCCCCTTCATTAAGAACATATGACTTGTCGCCAGTGTACTTAGTGTAAAGGTAAATAGCAAAAGCAATATCTCCGTTACGGTGAATTTCTTCAAAAGTGATTTCCCATTCGTTGTGACATTCAATACCATTGAAAGTAACCATTGGGAATAATGCACCCTTCAAGTGTTGTTCCTTAGCGTTAACAAAAGCACCATCTAATTGCTTGTAACGGTACATTAATAAGTTACGGGCAACTTCTGGGTTGGCAACACCAAGGTAAACAGGAATACAGTAAGCTTCAGTATCCCAGTAAGTAGCACCACCGTACTTTTCACCAGTGAATCCCTTAGGACTAATGTTAAGCCGGTAATCATTACCGTAGTAAGTTGAGAATAATTGGAAGAGGTTAAAGCGGATACCCTGTTGAGCTCCTTCATCACCTTCAATTTCAACATCAGACTTAACCCAACGATCGGCCCATTCGTTAATGTGAGGGTCAAGTAAGTCATCAAAGCTTTGAATATCAAGTTTTGCGCTTAATTCATCAAGGTTCTTTTCGATTTCTTCTTGAGTGTCGTAATCCCGTGAAGTCATTACGATACTCCGTTTTTCAAAGTTAACTTCCTTACCGGCAGCTACAGTACCTTCAAAGGTGTTGTAAGCATGCTTTTCATCAGTGCCATCGCTAACGTGGTCAAGGTTAGTCTTAGAAGTAGTCTTCATTCCAACAATAAATTGTGGTGTACCGAAGTCATTCTTCTTTGTCATGGAAGTTAATTCGGCGTGTTCGCCATTAGCAGACTTGCCTAAAACATTCCAGAATTGTTCATCGTAGTTAGCGTCTTCGTTGTAAACATCAGCATCGATCATGCTTGTAATTTCAACCTTAGCATCATCATTGCCACGGTTCTTAATGTGAAGACGTTGACCAACTAATTCCTTTTGCGTAGCACTTACGAAACGTTCAAAGTTAAAGTACATTTCAGTGCCACCAATTTCAACAGTAAATTCACGTTCAAGAACCCCACGCTTCATGTCAAGATCAAGCTTGAAGTCTTTGGGTGTTTGCTTAGCTAAGTCTAGTTGTTCACCGTTAACCTTAATAACTAACTTCATGAAGTTAACAGCATTGATCATCTTACCAAAGTATTTAGGATAACCAATCTTCCACCAACCAACACGAGTCTTGTCAGGGAACCAAACACCGCCAAGGTATACACCTTCCATGTGGTCACCACTGTAACCTTCTTCAAAGAAGCCACGCATACCAAGGTTTTCGTTTGCTAAACTAGTCATTGATTCTTGCAAACGCTTGTCTTGTGGATCCCACTTACGAGTAGCAACATGCCAAGGGGCAATATCAAATGTACGTTTCATTGAAATCTCAATTCCTTTCATCAGAAAATAAAGGTAGTTTTAAACCCGCCTTTATTATAACCTTAATTATTTTATTTTTTATGAAATAACTCTTTATTCAGCGTATGTTTCCTTAATAGTTGCAACTGAGAAAGCACCAAGTGCCATTACAATTCCTGCAAGGATGAACATGTGAACTTGTGAGTGTCCAAATAATGGGAATAAAGCAAAACTTAATAATGAAGCAACAATTTGTGGCAAACAAATTGAACCATTGAATAATCCAAGGTACGTCCCCATGTGCTTACCAGTCAATGCATTAGTAACGATTGTTAATGGGTAAGTGTTCATAGCAGCCCATGCAATACCTACTAGGGTGTATGAAACAATCAATGTCCATTGGTCATGAACAAAGAATACTGAGATAAATCCAAGGGCACCAAGAAGCAAACTACCACCGTATCCTAACTTGTGGTACTTGTTTGGTACTTTAGCTAAAACATATGACCAGATAACAGCAGCAATCGATTGAACCGCAGCAAGCACACCGTACCAGTTACCAGCAGCTTGGTAACCTGCAGAAGTAGCATCAACAGTGTTCCAAACGTTCTTAGCAATAGCCCCGGCTGAGTATGTCCAGAGGTACTGGAATGCGAACCAGCAGAAGAATTGAACAAGGGTAACTGTCCAGAATGCCTTTGGAGCGTGCTTTAAGAGTGTAAACCAGTTTCCACCCTCTTTGTTGTCGTCTTCAGAAATACCATGGTACTTAGCATAAGTTGCTGGGTCATATTCATGAACCCGGAAAACAGTAAACAAACTAGTAATAACTAATAATGCTGCCCCAACGTAGAAGGCAATAATAACTGAATCTGGAACAACCCCACGCTTAGCAGTGTTCCGTACACCGAACCAAGCAGTTAAGATGAATGGGAAAACAGCAGCTAAAACAGCACCAGTGTTTGATAAGAAACTTTGAATCCCATATGCATAACTCTTTTGATCATCGTTAACCATATCACCGACCATCATCTTGAATGGCTGCATTGCCACGTTTGATGAAAGGTCAAGCAAAGCAACTGTAATCGCACCGAACCAAAGGGCAGCCAGTGAACCATACCCAAATCCAAAGCTTCCTGAATTTGGTAATAAGATCATAACAATAACTGCGACGATCATCCCCAATAGTAAATATGGTAACCGCCGACCACCTAATTTTGGCGCCCATGTACGGTCTGAATAATAACCAATGATTGGTTGAACAATCAAACCAGCTAATGGTGGCAAGATGAAGAACCAGCCAAGGTTGTTAGGGTCGGCCCCAATAGTTTGGAAGATCCGACTCATTTGAGAACTCTGCAGAGTAAATGCTGTCTGAACACCAAGGAACCCAAAGTTGATCATCCAGATTGTACTCTTTGAGAGAGTAGGTAATCCAGCCCCAGCGGACTTTTCTTGACTCATTGCTAACAACTCCTTAACTTCTAAAATAGTTCTAAAAGACACTTATAATAATTGTAAGCGCTTCATGATTTTTTGCAATATTAATAATAGCAAATAAAAAAATATTGTGCAACCGTTTGCGCAATATTTTTTATAAACGTTTGCTTTTTTATAATATAAAGCAACATTTGTCTATTAGTGTCACTTAATAATCTTAAGTAAAATCCCGCTAATTAATATTTTTTATAAGAACAGCCTCACCCATGCCGCCACCGACACATAAAGAAGCAATTCCTAATTTATGATTATCGCGGTTCATTTCATTAATCATCGTCACAATAATGCGGGCACCTGAGCAGCCAACAGGGTGACCCAACGCAATCGCGCCACCCCATGGATTGACGGTCGCTGGGTCAAGGCGTAGCAAGTTTTGACAAACCAATGCCTGAGTCGCAAAGGCTTCATTAATTTCATAAGTTGCAACATCATCAATTGCTAATTGCTGGTCTGTTAGTAATTTCTTGATCGCATAGTAAGGTCCCAGACCCATTAATGCTGGATTTAAGCCAACAATCGATGACGCATACC
This sequence comes from Limosilactobacillus walteri, assembly GCF_014830205.1. Classification (NCBI taxonomy): domain Bacteria; kingdom Bacillati; phylum Bacillota; class Bacilli; order Lactobacillales; family Lactobacillaceae; genus Limosilactobacillus; species Limosilactobacillus walteri. The sequence continues at coordinate 42,491 of NZ_QORN01000010.1, read as the reverse complement.
ATTCGGCTAATGGTGTTAGGCCGAGCCGCTCAACGGCACGCGCCGAAGCAAGAACAAGGGCTGCGCCACCATCATTAATTCCAGATGCATTTCCAGCAGTAACACTACCATCAGCCTTAAAAGCTGGTTTAAGTTTACTCAATGCCTCCATGGTCGTATCTGGTCGCGGTGCCTCATCAGTATCAACAATAACCGTTGATCGTTTCTTTTTAACTTCAACGGGAACAATTTCTGATTTAAAGTAGCCGGCATTTTGCGCTTTTACTGCTCGCTGATGACTGATAATCGCAAATTCGTCTTGCTGTTGACGTGTTATATGGTATTTATCATTGATATTTTCAGCAGTAATCCCCATTGGATAATTGCCATAAACGTCATTTAAGGCATCGCTTTGCATTGCATCAAGCAAAGTGCCATTGCCAAAACGATAACCATGTCGCGCTTGAGGAAGAACATACGGAGCCTGTGACATGCTTTCCATCCCACCTGCCACAATTACTTGCGCCTGCCCTGCTCGAATCAAGCTTGCAGCCAAATCAATACTGGACATTCCTGACGCACAAACATCATTAATGGTAATTGCTGGAACTTTTTCCCCTAATCCAGCAGCCATCGATGCTTGCCGTGCTGGGTTTTGTCCTGTTCCCGCTTGAATAACATTTCCCATCAATACTTGGTCAATATCGTCCCCGGTTAACATGGCTTTTTCAACAGCAGCTTTAATTGCAATTGCCCCTAATTCAACTGCCGATTTAGATGCCAACTGGCCATTAAACTTACCAATTGGTGTCCGCTGAGCAGCAACAATATAAACCTTCTCCATTAACGATTCCCTCCATTACAAAATAAGAGAGGACCGGGGTAAAATCCCTTGGTCCTATCCAAAAACTAATCACTAATTTTAAAATCGACAATCCGGTATCTTTCTTGCGGTTGAAAAAGCAATTCAACCGCTTGCTGACCTAATTTTCGTGGCTGTAGATCAACCTTATCTTCTTGGTTAAGCAACATCCCCATTAACCGACTATTATTAAAACAAATTGTTGGTAAATTAAATTTTTGAAGCTGCCTTACCAAGCGTACCAACAACAAATCATCAGCACAAACAATCGAATCTATTTGTGGATGATGTTTAATAAACTCTGTGATTGTCGTCCCGTCAACTGCGAACCGCCAAGTCAGCGGCACGGTATTGTGATTATACATACTCTGTTGGTAACCATGATTTCGATCCTGCTCATAAACCCAATCGCTAGCAGACTGTATAAAAGCTGGCGTCTCAACATGATGGTGTTCCATCAGATAATCCGTTGCCACCTTTCCTGCAGCCACATTATTGTTATCAACAAAACGATCTTGCGGATGGTCAGGATGTCCAATAACGACAAAATTTAGATCCTTTTCGCGTAAATAGGCAGTAATGGGATCTTTTTTTTCTGTATAAAATACGAGAAAATTATGAACCTTTGATTGTTCAACCATCGATTTTACACTCTGTAATAAATCTGCCGCTGTTGGCGAAATTGCTACAACCATTTCATAATGGATTGGCTTTAGAGCTACACTGATCCCTCTCATCAAGTCAATATGAAACGGGTTTGCTGGCGCGGTATCACTCGTTACTGGAAATACAATTCCAACCATGTTTGATTCCCCGCGTGTCAGATTTTGAGCATTATAATTTGGCTGATAGCCTAATTGGTTTGCAATATCTTCTATCCGTTGACGAGTCTTTTCGCTAATGCGTGGATTATGATTTAGCGCACGAGAGGCAGTCGAAACCGAAACCCCTGCTTGCTGTGCAATATCCTTAATGGTTGCCAACTAATCACCTTCTTTTGTAAATAACACAAACTCTCCTAATTCTAACAGGTAGAGACCCATTTGAACAACTGGAACCCTTTCCATTATGTTAAGGGCTTCTTTATATAGCTCAAGCTGTCCTCGATAGCGGTCTTTTAGTCGTGCTAAGTCGAACTCACGGTAATTAACATTAATATGATCAGTCTTATAATCAACAAGGATTATCCCCTTATCTGTTCTGAGATAACCATCAATAATCCCGTGAATCAAGATTCGTTCATCATCACTAGCATTAACGCCCTTAAATAATTCATGACCATTCATAATCATTGAAAATGGTACTTCGCGATGATAATCAGTAGGATGTTTAAGTATTTCTTTACCTACTGGCGTATGATAAAAAGCTACAATCCCTTCACGATTTATCTGGGCTGCTACTTGGGGGCTGATTAATTTTTCAGCGACTAATTGCTTAATCTCTTGGTCCACCTGCTGAATATCAAGGACGCTCTCATCTAACGGCAATTTCTGGAAAACCAGGTGCGTTGCGGTCCCAATATCTGTTGGTGCTGGTTGACTATTATTCTGCTGGATAAATGGCGGAACATCAAATTTATTGTTCAAATACATTCCCTGCGTTTTAATTTTTCGTTGCTGATCATAATCCCACCGTGCCATATCACGGGTATCCGGGTCTTCAAATACTCGTTTAACATCTGTCACAGATTGGTATGCAGTCGTTTGCGTTGCCACAACATTAGGATAACGGTAACGTAAAATCTTGGCAATTTTTTCCCGCGATACATCATCAACTGGCATGCTATTAGCTACGATTGTGTCTGCACTCGCACTTTTTCCTATTTTAGCTAACTCATCTTTTACATCTGTTAGCGTATATGTTTTTGCAATAAAGTTAGGGGCTGGATTTAATTTTGCGGTTTTAGAACCGGCAAGCGTACTCTCTTCCAAGGTTACTTCACCAGCACTTAGTTGTTGTGCATTAAATTCAGGATAGCGGGCTAATGCTAATCCAATCCAATCCATGAACGAATTTGCATTAATCCGTGGTTGTGGACCAATTAATAAGCGGTTGCTTTGAAAGGCTTTTTGCCATCGTTGCCACGAACTTTCGAGACTCTGCGTTCTCATTTCTTCGTTAAAAGACCCAGTGATTATTAAACGCTGCTCTGCACGTGTCAATGCAACATAAAGTACCCGCAAATCTTCAGCCCGTTCTCCACGTTGCACTTCCTCAATTACCGCTTGTCGTTGCGGCGTATCGTAAATCACCCGCTGTGTATCCATATAACGAATGCCAACGCCAGCTACCGCATCTACAACTGCATTTTCCCGTGCCGCACCCTTATTAAAACCGTGCGTAGCATCAATTAGGAAAACAACCGGAAACTGCAATCCTTTACTACCATGAATCGTCATAACATTAACCGTATTGGCAGTTAATTGAGTTGGTGCTACCCCTAAGTCCTTATCATGTTCCTGCATTTTTTCGATAAACCGAATAAATTGATATAACCCCTTAAAGCTACTCTGCTCGTATGTATGAGCACGCTGATACAATGCATGAAGATTCGCTTGTCGTTGGTGGCCCCCCGGCATTGCTCCTACGTAATCAAGGTAACCAGTTTGATCATAAATTTGCCAGATTAGGTCAACAAGTGTCTGTTGCTGGGCGGTTTGGCGAAAAGTATTTAGCATCTCCATAAAATGGACTACTTTTTCATAAAGCTGAGATGCTTGTTCCGCAGTAAAAAGCGACTGGTGACGGAGCGTCTTTTGCTCATAATTAAGGATAAATGATTGGAGAGCTGTGTAATAATCAACTGACCGATTTTGTAGTCTAATAAACGCTAATTCCTGATTAGTTAATCCAACAATCGGTGATCTTAAAACCGCTGCCAACGGAATATCTTGTTGCGGGTTATCAATTAACTTAAGTATAGACATCATTACCCGTACTTCGGTTGCCTGAAAATAACTCTCAACATCATGAACAGTCAACGGAATATTAAGCTTATTAAATTCTTCCATCAACGTATTGTTAATTGCTTTTGTCCGTTCAAGCAAGACAATATCCCCATACTGGATAGGGTGCATTTGCCCATCATCCGGATGGAAAATCATTTCATGTCCTTCCACCATTTGCTTAATCCGCATCCCAATCATTCGAAATTCTCCAGCAAGCTTATCATCCTCATGATCGGCATCCTGATGATCATTGCTAACCGCATTAGCATCATATAGCAATACTTCAGTCGGTGTTGCTTGATTCGTTTCATTATCTTCATAATACTTAGCAGCATACTTTAAATGAGCATCTTCATCGTACTCAATTTCGCCGACTTCTTTATCCATTAACTGTTCAAATAAAGTATTAGTAAAGCTTGTCACATTAGTCATTGAACGGAAATTTTCGCCAAGGACAATTGCCTCACCGTTGCCACCACTACGATAATCTTGATATTTCCCGAGAAATAATGTTGGATCAGCTTCACGGAAACGGTAGATTGACTGCTTCACATCTCCAACCATAAAAAGATTTTTACGGTCAGACGATGTTAGTTTCATCAAGATACTTTCCTGAAGTCGGTTTGTATCCTGATACTCATCGATCATAATTTCTTGATAATGTTTTTGTAGATCTTGAACAAGTGCCCGCCAGTTCGGCTGATCATCAGGAGGAGTTAAAATCTCATAAGCATAATGTTCAAGGTCACTAAATTCCAAGACATGCCGGTTCAACTTTGTCTGCTGGTACTGTTGCCGAAATTTAATTGTAACTACACTTAACTCGCGCAACAGTTCTTGAGCATGAATTGAAATTGCCCGAAATTGTTCTTCGCGATAAGCAAAGAACCGCTCCACTAATTGATCAAATTGTTTCTTAATTCCAGTTCGCGTACTCCCGATTGCTTTGTATACTTCCTCTGCTAAATCATCATCTTTTGGCTTACCACTCATCCGCGCAAACTTGGCATTTGCAAATAAGTCACGAATCGCATCCCATGTTGGTGGTTGAAGCAAATCTAAAATATCCTGCATCATTTGCTGATCTTTTTGCAAGGAAGCAAGCGTTTTGGGGTCTAATTCGTTAGCACTTGCGGTTTTTATTAATTCAACAAAATCATCCCGTAACTTGGTAACGTCTGTCGCTACTTTTTCTTTAACTGCTTCCCCATTTTCAACTAATGCCAACGACTCGCTTACAGTCTGCTCCCATTGTTTTTTCAAACCGTTTCGTTGCTTTTGAAGTGCCTTAAACGCATCTAGCCGTGGATCATTAGCTGCTGGCCGACCACGAAAACTACCAAACTTCTGCTGGGTCATTATTTGGCAGACATTATTCATATCAATTCCAGTCAATGCTGAAAGTAATTGGCGCATTAATTCTTGGTCTGTTTTTAAAATTGCGGCTGCCTTATCTAGGCCATTATCGGCTGCGCGTACCGCTAATTCACGATAATCTTGAATAAATTGTTGGAGCTTTTCTGTTACTAATGGCCGCAACTGGTCTTGATAAAATGTAGATTGTAATAAATCACCATCACCAAGGTCATAATTATCAGGAAGCTTTTGCAGCCATTTTTCGGGGTCTGGTTGAGCATTAGCAATGTCATATAATCGCAAAATCAAGTCGTCAAGCCCTTGATCATCACGATCACTAGAGAAATTAAGCACTAACTCGCCAAATGATGACCTGCCAGTTGCTTTTTCTTCTGAATTCTTATATAGCTGTTCACTAACCTCATGCCATACATCTTCTTGTAACAACAATCGTTCCGTATCATCAGTCAGAAGCCGGAATTGTGGATCAAGATCAATTAAGTAGTAATACCTTTTTATTAATTTTAAGCAGAAAGCGTGAATGGTACTAATATCAGCTGCAGCCAGCCGATTAATTTGGTTACCCATTCGATCACGAAGGTCTTTAGGCTGGGATGAATCTTGTACTATTTTTTGTAAAGCTGCCCTAATCTTATCGCGCATATTCTTTGCCGCGGCATCCGTAAAAGTCACAAGGAGCATTCGATCGATGCTTTGACCTTCTTTAATTAATTCAATCGTTCGGTTAACTAATACCGCCGTCTTACCTGAACCTGCTGAAGCTGACACAAGAATATTCGTATTGCGGTCAGTAATCGCTTTGTGCTGCGCAGGGGTTGGTTTAAATCCTGCCATTATTCTTCGTCCTCCTCATCATCTTGAATTGCGTTTTCAAATGCTTCTTTTGCTAAGTTTGGATTAAGATCCCGATAATTTTGTTGGTCTAGCATATTATCAAACTGGAATACATCCAAAAAGTCACTGAAATCAAGTCCTGTTCGGCGACTGCTTCCATTAAGCAACCGGTATGGATTTAGCTTTAAATCGCCACTTAAAATTTGGTTACCGGCATTAATCACCAGATTTTTATTCATTTCTTGTAACCACTGTAATTGTTGTGGTGTTACTAATAACGCTTCTTTATTTGCTTTAATCTTGCCGTTTTTAAATTCTTTAAGCGGGTATAAGAAGGCTTGTTTATCAAGACTCTTATCTAGTTCCCGCAGTAATTTTGGATCATTAAGGAGAATCCCCTTATATTGGTGTTCTTTTAACCTTAAGTCATCCAGTGAATCCTTCTTTAATTGAGCAGCTTTAATTGTTGGATTATTTAGACGCAGGTAGAGGGCGCCCGCTAATTGCGGATCATTTGTATCAAGTTCTCGCAGATTTGCTTGGAGGCCATTTAAATATGTCAAAAGCTGGAGTGAGATTCCATAGTAAGCAGACGTAAGATCAAACAAATGATTACTAGATTTGTAGTCCACAACTGTTAAGAAGTCTCGGTTGCCTTGCTTAAGGTTATCAATCCGATCAATTCGTCCACGAAGATAGATATGATGGCTATCTTTTAACGGGTAATCAAGCGATCCTAAATCATCAGGCTGCCGACTCCCGATTCGACCAAACTGAACTTCGGTCCTTAAAGGTTGGGAACCCGTGTATTCAGCTTGACGACAGAGCGTTACTAACATCGTTTTTACAATCGAAGTTAATTGTTGGTATTGGAATTGTGCCTGTGCTGATGAACTGATTAACCGTAATAATGTTGGCTGATTCTCTTGGGCTGTGACTAAGGCATGGTCAATTAACTGGTTTCGCCGATCTTGATTTATTTCTTTTGCCAAATCAGCAAAAGATAATCCCGATGCTCTAACCGTTGTAACAAAGCTTTCCATTGCCTTATGGAAAAATGTCCCAATCCGATCAGTTGATAATGTCAGTTCATCACGTTTCTGTAAACGCAAACCATATTTAAGGAAGTATTCATACTGGTTGATATAAAAGTCTTGCAACTGAGAAATAGAGGCATATAAAACCTGCCCCTCATTTTTCTCTGGTACCGTTCGCAAATAAAGTGCTTGCGCTAATTTATTTCCCAGGGAATCAACCTTATTTTGATAATGAAAACCTGCCGCAACTAGCGCAAGCCGCTGGCCTAATGCAACTCCTTCAGCCCGAAGCCGTAAATCAGGGCTGTTTTGCCATTGTTTAGCAGTCTCAACTAATAATTGGGCTACATCTTGCCAACCTGTAGGAAGCACTGGTTGGCGATCAACTCCTATCCCTTGATCATCACGAATCTGACGTCCTACTTCAACTAGTCGGTTTATCGTTGCAAATGGGGCGCTAACAAACGCTCCTGCATGTTCTTGACCTTCTTTACTTGTTACAAGCGGATATTCATGACATGGTTGCGCAAAGTAAAGGGCCATATCACGCATATATGGTGAAGCTCCTAGTTCCTTATCATCACTATCAGTACGGGGGGCAGAAAAAATCAAGCGCTCTTTGGCGTTCATAAATCCTGTGTAATGTATAAAAGGCTCATCAATTAACTGATCAATCGATGTCCCTGGCAAATACTGTAAATCCTGATCAAGATAAGCACTTAAGATATCCTTATCTTGGTCTGTTAATAAGCTCTCACTTTCTTGCATTTCCGGCATTACATCATCAGTCGAACCAATCATGAAAACTACTTTACGACTCTGACTCTGGACAATTCCAGTTTCTGAGATAACAACTTGATCGAGTGTTGCTGGGATTTGTGAGTACTGAGCAGCACCGAATCCAGCCTGCAGTAATTCGCTAAACATTAAAACAGCATTATCATCGTCACGAATCTCTTGTTGTCCAAGAATCTCGACATATTCTTGAAGAATTTGACAAAAGGTTGACCATACTTGCTGAGGTTGCCGCGCCAAGTCAAGGTTGCGATTGCTCTGGTATTGCTGCCAAGCATATAAACGCTCCGTGACTCCGATTCCAGATAAAAATTGATAAAGGATTGTTGCTAATTCTTGTCCAGTCTGCGCCTGTTTAAGTTGATCAAAAAACGGCATAATTTGTTGTGCCACATAGTCTTTAACCAACGTTAACTGGTCATTTAATTTTTTTAAACGTGATTGCGCATATTTAGGATCATCAGGGTTTGTTCCAGGCGCTTGCCATAGTTGCTTTATTTTTTCATTATCCTTGGTTACCCACGCATTTTTTCCTTCAATCGCCTGCTTCAAACACCAATTTTCAGTTGTGAAAACGGCTGTCTGAAACTGACTAATACTCATTAAATCACCAGTACTATCGCGGGGAACAAGTAGCCAAGTCTTTAGGAGCTGCATAATATCCGCTGTGCGAAAGCCACGTTGCGGAATTTCAAGCAAGGTTGTTAAAAGCGTTACTAAGGGATGATTGTCCATTAATCGTTCATGGTCGTTAAAAATCGGAATCTGGTGCGCGGCGAAAACAGAATCAATCATCGTTTGATACCCAACAAGGTGACGACTAAGAATCAAAAAATCCCGATAGCGATACTTTCCGCTAGCAACTAATTGCCGAATCCGTGTTGCTATATTATTTAACTCGGTCATCCGATTTGTTGTTAACATAAATTGCAAGTCTTGTGAACGAGAAAGTTCTTGTCGCTCATTTGGACTAATCGGTTCCTGCGCATACCGCTTGAAATATGTATCGACTTGCTGAAGAGTAGGACTTACGCGAGGACTTGTGGCAAACGTAACGTTTTTAAGCACCCTTACATTTTGCGGATGCGCTTGTGCAAATTTCCATAAACGATGGAACTGCATTGCTGAGGAATAAAAAAGGTTATTTTTAGGTGGAATTTCACTTGGATTTGGATGGTTTTGATCTGGATAACCACGATCTAAGGTTAGGGAAATTGTCGTTGAAGCAGCATTAGTAATCAATGCATCAACAACCTGCTGTTCATTGGCAGTGAATTGAGCAAAGCGATCAATGAAAAAGTGCATTTTTGCGGTTGTTGGCGATTTCCTTAAATATGCTATTAGCTGTTGATATAATTCACTATTTCCTAAAAAACGGTCCTGTAATCGCTTTTCATAAGCGTGATATATAATTTCAACGTCATGCATTTTAGCAAGCCACGCCTGATTAGCAGCGGGGTCATTTGCTGACTTTACCTGGGAAATAATATTAGTTAGGTCATCAGCAGTGATATTAGCGCTTTTTAATTCTTCTAATTGGGCCGTCATCTTTTGGATAAAGCCCGGTTGTTTAGCTTCACTCGCGTATAGCCGCAAATCGGCCACCTGCTCTTGAACTACTTGTGATGTCAACATCGCCATCCCAATCTTTGAAATACGCGGAGTTTGGAATGCTGGTGTATCACGCAATAAGTACCATGCCAAACGACTAAAAGACAGAACTTGCACACGTGACGATGCAAACCGGTCAGTTCCTGTTAACCCCTGGCGCTTACGGAGCCCAGCCAAAACATTAATTTCTGTTTCAAACTTAATATGGTTAGGGACTAAATAATAAAAAGTATCTTCAGCGGATGACATTTTTAATTGATCCGCTAGCTGATCAATTAATACTTGTTCATGATCCATCGCTGCTGTTCCTAAAACAAAACCCAGTGTTCCCATATACTTTAATCCTTTCTATTCGTTGAAATTGCTCCTACTATTTTATCATAAAACGAACATATATTCTTTATGAAAAACTAAACCTAAAATCTTCTTACCCCACGAAGTCGCTAACCGGACGGAACAGGATTCTAGCCATTAACCGCCATGATTTTAAAATAATAAAAGGACTGCGATATTTCTATTCACAATCCTTTATAAAATTGGCGACAGTAACCGTGATGCTGTCTGTTTAAATCTTAACCATCGTGATTGATTAGCAAACATCTGCGGCGTTATTACCCGCGAATTCCTAATATCATTTACAAATATTTTTTCTAATTCATCAACTGTGGTCTGACTATAAATAAAAGCATTAATCTCGAAATTTAGCTTAAAGCTACGAAAATCAAGGTTTGCTGACCCTACTGAAGCCATTCGCCCATCAATCATCATTGTTTTAGAATGGAGGAAACCTTTCTCATAGTAATAAATTGTAACTCCATGGTTAGCAAGATCGTGTGCATAATACTGCGTTGCTCGGTAAACAAAGGCATGATCAGGCATGGACGGAATCATAATGCGGACATCGATCCCCGAATGCGCAGCTACCCGCAACGCATCAAGAATACTATCATCTGGAATCAGGTAGGGCGTTTGAATCCAAATATGATCCTGCGCAGCGTTAATTAGGCGTAAATAACCCATTTTAATTTTTTCTAATGGCGCTTCTGGTCCACTCGAAACACTTTGCAACGCTACGTTACCGCGAACTCTGATTGGTTGGAAATATGGATGGTAGTGAAAAATCTTATCAGTTTTCTTTTTCATTGAAGCGTTCCAATCACCAATAAACCGTCGTTGTAGACTATATACGCCGCCACCCACGATACGGAGATGCGTATCTCGCCAAGGACCAAATTTAGACACCCGGCCAAGGTACTGGTCCCCTACGTTAAATCCACCGACATAGCCAATCTCACCATCAATGACGACAATTTTACGGTGGTCACGATAATTTATCCGAAAATCAAAGAAATTACTTCGCGCCATTAAGAAAGGTGCGGCATAACCGCCTACCTCTCGCAAGTGGTCATAAAAACTAGGACGAACCCCCATCGATCCCCATGAATCATAGAGGACGCGAACCTCTACACCTTCTGCTGCCTTTTGTTCTAATAGTGTCCGTAACTCATTACCAATCTTATCATTGTAAATAGTATAAAATTCAATATGGACGCTATTTTTCGCTGCGGCAATATCATTAAACATTTTTTGGAAAAGGGCATTTCCCTCTGTAAAAATATCCACATTATTATGGCGGGTCAAAAACGAGTCATCAATACTCTGAAAAAGCATAATCGTCCGCCGATAAATTTGAACAGTCTGATCTTTAGGTTTGGGCATATTAATAAATTGCTGTTTTTGCTGTTCAAGCGCCTGTTTTAACTTAAGTTGTGTTTGTGATTTAATCAATTCCAACCTTTTATGGGGGAGTTTCCGACCAAAGAAGGCATATAGTATAAATCCAAACACGGGAATTAAGGTTAGAACCAGTAGCCACGCCCATGTCGCTGCAATATCACGTTTTTCACGAAACACAGTAAAAATCGCTGCTATTTCGTTAACGAGGATAACTAGTAGCAAAAACCACCGAATAATTGTCCATGTTAATGCCATCACTTACCCTCCCCGTTTAGATTACTGATGTTCATTCTAACGCAATCAGATCTTTTCTGAAATACAATCATTATTAAAATTTACCGACATTTTTCCGTAATTGCCTTACAATGGAATTAATTATCTTAGGGGAGGTTCATAAAATGGCCGAAATATACTTAAGGCGAGCCCAAGCACCAGATTTAGATGCAATTATGAAGATTATCAAAAATGCAAAGTCATTGTTAAAGGAAAATGGTAGTCCCCAATGGCAAGATGGCTATCCTAATCGTGAGACATTTGCTCAAGATATTGCAATGCAGACTAACTGGGTACTAGTAGACGACCACCAAGTCGTTGCAACTGCTACCCTCCAGCTGACTCCTGAACCAACTTACCGGATCATTACCAATGGTCAATGGAGCCAGCCAAATGATTCCTATGCTACCATTCATCGGGTTGCAATCAGCAATGAATATCAAGGACAAGGATTAAGTAAAATTCTTTTCTCCAATTTACTAACAGTTGGTCAAATGCAAGGAATTAAAAATTTTCGTCTTGATACACATCGTAACAACAAAGCAATGCAGCATATTGCGGAAAACTTTAATTTTCGTAAGCGAGGTATCATTGAAGTTAATGAAAAAAATGATCCCGAGCGGATTGCATATGAACTAAACCTCGGCACCCATCATCAATTTACCCATATTAACAATGATTTTATGCAACCATTGATTGATAATCTATAAAAAAAGAGATTGGATTTTGCTCCAATCTCTTTTTTATATTTTTAACCGAATCGGATTAGTTGTGGCGCTTCTTTGAGCTGTAAGTAATACCAATGGTACCAAGCAATGCAGTGGCAGCTAAAGCAACAATTGACATTGAAGATTGATTTACCTTTTGCGATGATTCATTCTTCTTTGCAGGAGATTGCTTCTTAGCAACAGTTACATCAGCCTTTGTAGCTGACTTCTTACTGTTATCCGCCTTAGTGGCTTTGTTAGCGGTAGCAGCAACTGGTGTCGTAGTAGCAGAATTGTTGTTTGTAGTCGTGCCATTGTTAGTTGTAGCAGCAACAGCAGCAGTTTGGGTTACAACTGGTGCTTGTTGCGCATTGCCATTTCCAGCTACGCGGTTTGTGGTTGCAACAACTGGAGCAACTGCAACGGGTGCCTGAGTAGCAGTCCGAACAATTGATGGCGTTGAAACAGTTTGCACATGACTAGCAGCTTGTGGACGGCTAGCGGTGGCTGGGAATGCAACAGTAGCAACATTGCCATTAGTAGTCTTACCTTGAGCTGGAAGAACCACTGTATTGTTACCAAGTTGAACCTTATCAGCGTTCTTAGCAGCATCACGCTTTTGAATTGCAGCTAATTGAACGTTAAATTGGCTTTGAAGCTTATCGTAAGCAGCCTTGTTAGTAGCCTTTAATTCAGCAAGGACTTCATCACCATGAGCAACAACTGCTTGGTGGCGTGCTTGCAATTCTTGAATTTGTGGTTCGATGCTTGGTACTAATTCGGCAATCTTAGCATCAAGTTTAGCATTTTCACTAGTCTTGATATTAGCAATCTTGGCATCACGGTCAGCAGCAAACTTTTGTGCGGCCACTTGGTCAGCCTTAACAAGATTTTGGTAAGCTTCATCTAATTGTGCCTTGTAAGCTTGGAGATCTACTGCACCATTTGCCTTAAGAGCAGCATCTCGTACACTAACAGCCTTAGCAACAGCATTGTCGTAGTTTGCCTTTACTTGAGCCTTAGCATCATTATATTGTTGAGTAAGTTTATTTACGTTAGCTTGATGGTCATTTTCTAAGACCTTAAGTGCTTGTTGTGCTTGTGCCTTAACATTAGCCAAGTTTTGTTGTGCTCCAGCAGTATCCTCTTGAACTTTTTCATCAGTTGGGTTTACCGTTTGGCTTGTCTTTTCAGTGACAGTGTAATGTTGGGCACCCTTAATTGCATTAGTCTGAGCATCAACTGTTGAATTACCCCAAACATTACGTCCTTGAACTTCTTTAGTTAAGTTAGCATTGTGGTCAATGTTGATACCAGTGTGGTCAAAGGTTACGGCATATGAAGGATTTGTCCGGTCAGAAACACCTGAACCTGGCTTAGTAACCATTGCGTCTGTTAACTTTTGGAAACCAATTCCAACGATGTGAGCATCGGCCCGAAGAAGGTTCTTAGCGTGACCACCAATGTGTGTAGGATTTACTAATTCACCGTAATACATACCCTGCATTGAGTTGTAAAGGTTGATAGCATAATTAAGTAACGTTGGGTGAGCAGCTTGCATCGTTGTAAGGTTTTCGTTAGTAACATCATAAACTGTCTTACCTGTAAATTCGTTAGTTAAATCGTTTTGTAGGTTCTTAGTGGCATTGGCAAGGTAAGCACTATAAGTAGCATCCTTTGGCATTCCACTGCTAGTAATACTGTGACTGTTGTTATCAACATTGTACTTAGTCCGACTAGCAACTACTTGATCAGCAACACTATCAGAAATGTTAGTATTTACAAGGTCATTAGGTGCAACATTAGCAAAACCATTTTGACTATTTACAGCATTGTAGAAGTCGCGATAGTTATTGAAGACATTGTTACGGAAACCATTTTCCCATGAAACTACTAATGCCCGTAATACTTGAATTTGAGCAGCAGATAAACCTTCTGCTGAAACCTTTTCAGATTGATCGTTCTTAGCATCGTAATTCAATAGACCTGGTTGGAAGTCTAATGGCAATTCGTTAATACTGTGTGGCGTTGAATCTTCAGCCTTGTTAAGGATTACAGAAGAATCAGGATATTCACCATAGTAAGTATTAGCAAATTCTTTGTGTGTGTAAGCTGAAACAGGAATTGTACTATCATAGTAACCAGGAACTTCTAGACGGATTCCTTGCTTTTGAACGTAATCATCAACCTTAACATCTAGTTGTGACTTAGCAACCCGACCATCTTTAGCTACTTCCTTTGTACCTTCTACATTGTATGGCTTTTTAGCATTAGCAGTAGCGGTAGCAAGTGCTGCTTCAGCGTTCTTTACATTAGCTGCATTGGTTGCTTGTTGTGCATTAACCTTATTTTGGTAAGCGTCATTTTCTTTTGCAATTGCGGCATTGTAATCGTTAGTAGCACTTTGGTTTTGACTTGTTTGTGTATTAGCAGCATCGCTTAATGACTTTTGGTATTGTGCTTGAACATCAGCGATTGCTTGTTGGTTTGCAGCTGCTTGACTAACGGCTTGTGCGTACCGTTGATCATTAGCTGTGCGTTGAGCGGCTTCGTTTTGTTGTTGTGCGTCAATTTGTTGTTGGTATTCAGCATTTGCAGCTGAAGTTTGCGCTTCAATTGAAGCAGCAGTTGAAGCTTGTGCTTGTGCAATAGCACCAGCTTGTTGTTGTTCTAAGGCAGCATGACTAGCTTTTAATTGATCAATTTGTGCGTTGGTTTGTGCAAGATCCGCAGCATTTGATTGCTCATTGGCCGTAGCTTGTTGAGCTTCTTTACTATCATTAGCTGATTGCAATTGTGCAAGTTGCTGATCAGCAGTTGCCCGAACTTGATCATAAGTAACTTGGGTGTCACTTACTTGTGCATTATTTTGGTTATCATCAGCGTGTGCATTAGTCGTTGAAGTGGTGGTAACGACACCTGCTGTTAAGATTGCCCCCGCAACCAAAGCAGTTGAACGCCAATTATTTGTATTCGAATTTCTCATTTTAATAAACCCCCGTTTATGAAAAAATATTCAAAAGAAAATAAATTATTCATGCAAGGTTTATTGCTTAATGACTTAACAGTTCCTACTATATCAAGGTTTTGCGGGATTACAAGTGACTTGAAATTTCAAACGGTCATTTTCACTTTTTAGCTATTCACCTGTTAAGCAGCTCTACTTATCAGCGAAACAACTGTTCATTAATCACTCGAATAGAATTTTATATATAGAATAAATCCTTATTTATCAACGATTCTGGACTAATCACGTAATCAGTCAACCACCAATTTAATCAAAACCATTTTCGGTTATTTAAATCCCCCGTTTAGTTTCAAAAAAAATTAAAAAATTTTAAAACCGTTCCCGTGATAATTATAGGTCATTAAATCACCTTTTATTTATCACTCCAAGTACCCTAAAAATCACTAATTTCCACCTTACATTTTGATACAACTGTCGCAAAAGAAGACGTTAGTCAGGAGATGCAACAACCATTTTTTAAGCTTTTCGTACACTTTTTACCCCATCATTTAACAAGTGGTAACCCATCAAACCCTTGATAAATCTAAGTTTAAGGCACTTACATTTAACAAGAACACCCTTTAATCGACTTTATTTTTCACATGTTTAGATGAGATGATAAGTCAACTTGATCACTAACCCTTTTTTTACCCTATTTTTGTCTGATTTTAGGAGTTTTTTGCCCATTTTTGTCTTAAATCCTCTACCTACTTTTCCGAGCATTTTATGCATATTACCATTTACAATTACTACCCTTTATCCCAAACTAGAAATTAATAACTATTTAAGGAGCTGACTTTAAGTGAAAATCACTACTGCTCATCTTTATAAGATAAATCTGCCACTTCAGTCACCATTTATAACGAGCTTTGGTCAAATGACAACTAAAGATTTCACCTTATTAGTATTAAATGATGAAGATGGCTATTCGGGATACGGGGAATGTTCTGCATTTAGTTGCCCTTTTTATACGGAAGAGTTTAGGGATAGTGCTTATCTTTTACTCAAAAACACCCTTATTCCAATGCTTCTTAATCAAGAACTCGCTTCACCCGCTGAATTGAAGGATCTATTTGCTGTTATTAAGAGAAACAACATGGCTAAAGCGGCAATTGATACCGCCATGTGGGACCTATACGCCAAAAGAAACCATCAATCACTTGCAAAAGCAATTGGTGGGAATAAAAAAGAAGTGCTGGCAGGCATTAGTATCGGTATTCAACCTTCTCCGACAGCCCTAATCAAAAAAGTCCGTCAAGCTGTGCAAGCCGGTTACCAGCGTGTGAAAGTTAAAATCAAACCAGGTGCTGATTATCAGTTTCTTAAGGCTGTCCGCAATGAATTTCCGCACCTCAAGCTAATGGCTGATGCTAATTCCGCCTATCGATTACAGGATAGTAAAAACTTACAACGTCTTGATGAGCTTAACCTCTTAATGATTGAACAGCCACTCGAAGCCGATGATCTCCTTCATCATGCACAACTCCAACAGCAGCTAATCACTCCCATTTGTTTGGATGAGAGCATCAACAGTCTTGCCGATGCACAAGCAATGGAGCAGTTAGGAAGTGGTCGAATAATAAATATCAAAATCAGTAAGGTTGGCGGTTTAACTATCGCTAAAGAAATTCAATCATTCGCTCAAACTCATCAAATAGCCTGCTGGTGCGGGGGAATGCTCGGATCAGGAGTTGCACGAGCAGTTGACATCGCGGCAGCTGCACTTCCTGGTTATACCCTGCCAAATGACATTTCTGCCTCACAGCGTTACTTCGCCCATGACATTATTAATCCTGAAATTAAATTAAACGATGGCAAAATCAATGTGCCAACCAACTCTGGGATTGGTTATGAATTAAACTGGAACACTATTCATCGTTATACTATAGAAGAAACAAGTTTTTAAATGCAAAAAACGCACGAACTAACCCCTTAAGTTAATTCATGCGTTTTTTTATTAATTTAATGAAGGAAAATTACTTTTCGTCTTTCTTGTCTTCGTCAGACTTTGAATCTTCTTCCTTCTTGTCATCTTTCTTTTCGTCTTTAGGAGTGTATTCCTTGCTGTCATCTTCAGCGGCATCCTTAGCATCTACAATTACCAACTTGCCGTCCTTCATTTCAGCAACTAAGTGCTTTACATCAAGGTGGTCAAGGTAGTAATCAGTTACCTTATCACGGATTTCACGTTCGATAACCCGACGAAGCGGACGAGCACCCATCGATTCATCGTAACCTTCATCGATCAAGTATTGCTTAGCAGCATCAGTAACCTTAACATCCATGCCCTTCTTAGCTAATGTCCGGTTAACTTCAGCCAGCATCAAGTCAACAATCTTCTTCAAGTCTTCCTTAGTTAAGCTGTGAAATTCAACAATTGCGTTGAACCGGTTCAAGAATTCTGGACGGAAGTAATTAGTTAATTTCTTGATTAAGTCTTCTTCGTCTTCGTTATGACCCATCTTAACTGGGGCGTCATTGGAGTACCCTGCATTTGAAGTTGCAATGATTACAGTATTCTTGAAGTCAATTGTATTACCTTGACCATCAGTTAATCGACCATCATCAAGCACTTGTAATAAGAGGGTGATAACTTGTGGGTTAGCCTTTTCAATTTCATCCAAAAGAATGATGGAATAAGGGTGACGACGAACCTTTTCAGTTAAGGTATTACCGTTGTCTTCGTAACCAACATAACCGGCAGTAGCACCAATCATCTTAGATACAGCTGTCCGGTCAGAGTATTCAGACATATCTAACCGAATAATGTCATTCTTGCTACCAAACATATCAAGGGCTAATTGCTTAGCAAGTTCAGTCTTACCAACCCCAGTAGGTCCAACAAATAAGAAGCTACCAATTGGTGAGTCGCCTTCGTCAAATCCAGCACGGTTACGACGGATGGCACGAGCAACTGCTTCAACAGCTTCATCTTGACCAATAACCTTACCTTCAAGCCGCTTGTCCATATCCTTTAGCCGTTCAACATCACTGGCCCCAATCTTAGAAACTGGAATACCAGTCATTTGTTCAACTGCCTTAGCAACATCTTCTGGAGTAGCAGTAACCTTTTCTGATTCAGAGTTTTCACTCAATTGCTTCTTCAAGTCAGCAATCTTTTCCTTGGCTTCTTGAGCTGCTTTGTAATCTTCTTTCTTAGCTGCTTCCTTTTGCTTCTTTTCAGCAGCGGCAATGTCTTTTTCAATTGCCTTAGCATCACGAGCTGGGTGTTTTGCAGCTAAGTGAGCAGCAGTCATATCAATTAAATCAATTGCCTTGTCAGGTAATGCCCGTTGTGGCATGTATTGAACAGAGTAATCAACTGCAGCTTGAAGGACATCGTCAGGCAATTTTACATTGTGGTGACGTTCGTATAAGTCACGAATACCCTTCAAAATTGCTACAGTGTCAGCCTTACTTGGCGCATTAACTGTAACTGGGTTAAACCGCCGATCAAGCGCAGCGTCCTTCATAATTGTATTACGATATTCATCTTGGGTAGTTGCACCGATAACCGTGATTTCACCACGGGATAATGCTGGCTTGATAATGTCAGACATTCCCTTTGAACCACTAGAGTCACCAGTTGAACCGGCACCAATAATTTGATGAATTTCATCGAAGAAGAGGATAATGTTTCCAGCCTTCTTCACTTCATCAATTAATTTTTGCATATTTTCTTCAAAGCTACCACGGTATTGCGTACCTGCTTCAAGACCAGAAATATCAATGCTAATAATTTCCTTATCCTTAATAGCAGCTGGTACATCACCGGAAACAATTGCTTGTGCTAAGCCTTCTACAACAGCAGTCTTACCAACCCCAGCATCACCGACTAATACAGGATTGTTCTTGGTACGACGGCTAAGAATTTCAGCAGTTTCTTGAATTTCTTTGTTACGACCAATAACTGGGTCAAGTTCATGTTGCCGAGCTTCTTCAGTTAAATTACGACCTAACTTGTGTAAGATACTATCTTTTCCTTCGTTAGGTTGAGGGCCTGGGCCTTGTTGAGGATTTGCGCCACCAGGTAATTGACCGGTCTTACGATATTCAGCAAATTCTTCTGGTGTTACTTCACGACCATTGATTAGGTAACGCCGATTATCAGAATTAAAACCATTCATTCCACCCATTAATTGGTTGAAAATGTCGTTCATGTCACTGTCAAATGGATTCATTGGGTTTTGAGCCATATGCAATCCCTCCTCATTAGTTAATCTGCTTTTCTAAAAAATCGTAGTCTAAAATAATATTGAAAGCCAAAAGTTAACGTATCTGACTTCCTGTGGCTACAGCAACGCCACAATTTCATTCGAGATAATTCTCTTCTAGTTCTTTCAGAACTTCCCACATGCTCTTATCTTGAGCTTGCGCTAAAGCATCGAGATCACGTAGGTTAAGCGAAGTCGAACTAGATTGTGGTTTGTTAAACGATTTGTGTAAAGTCGTGTAGCCGTAACCGGAACGTTTGGAAACTTGATAGATCGTCAAGTGGTTAACTTCCAAATAATGTTTGATGTCGATCCGCATTGCTACCCACTTCCTTTACGATTTTTATTATATCACATTTGTGAAATAGTACAATAAAAACACCCACAAAAAATAAAAAAATTTTTAAAAATATAAATAAGAACAACATTAAAAATCACCATAAACATTGTTCCTTAGTTAAAAGCCTATTTTTCTATTATTTATTATTTTTTCTAAATAAACCATTGACATAGATTAAAAAATCATTAGAATTATTAATAATCAGTTAATCAAAGGAGGACATAATGATGATCACTGTAACACTTCACTTACATCAAGCGTATGCCTTCTGGTTTAGCGACAATCTCGTCCGCTGACCAGCAGTGATTTCGTCATTGTGGCGTTTCCGGATGATCCCCAAACATCCGGAAACCTCTTTTATACTCATTCCAATCTGATCGAGGAGCCCTGGATGTTATAAACATTAGCATCCAGGGCTTCTTTGTACATAATTTTACCTATTTATATTAATTAGGAGGAACTACTATGCCAGCAACTAAAAAAGAACTACTCACAAATCTCAACCACAATTTTAATAAACTTACTCCAGGTGGAATTCGCGAATTTGACTATAAAGCAAGTTCTATCCCTGGAATTATTAAACTAACCCTTGGTGAACCAGACTTTAATGTTCCAGCAGCAATGAAAGAGGCCGCGATTGCAAGTATCAATGCTAATGATTCACATTATGCTCCGGGAACTGGAACCCCTGCTTTGCGAAAGGCTATCGCTCATTTTATGGCCGACCGCTATAATCTTGACTACGACCCAGATAGTGAAATTGCCGTTACTGTTGGCGCAACTGAAGGAATCTACGCCTCTCTTTCAGCTATTATTAATCCCGGTGACGAGATCTTAGTTACTACACCTACTTTCCCGCTCTACATGGTCGTCACTAAGATTTTAGGGGGTACCCCAGTTGAAATTGATACTAGTGCTGATAATTTCGTCCTTACTCCCGCAAAATTACAAGCTGTTCTCGCAAAACATCCGCATGCTAAAGGAATTATTCTTAATTACCCTTCTAACCCAACGGGCGTAACCTATACCGCGGCACAAATTAAGGCGCTGGCCGAAGCAATTAAAGCAACTAACTTAGTTGTAATTGCTGATGAAATTTATTCTGAACTTGTATATGATGGGCCGCATACTTCGATTGCCAGCTTCATCCCCGAGCAAACCCTCATTTTAAATGGCGCTTCAAAGTCTCACGCTATGACTGGTTACCGCATTGGTTTTATCGCTGGTCCACAAGAGTTAATGAAACCCGTCAGTGCAATTCATGCCATGATGGTTACTGCGGCATCTGATCCTACCATGGCCGCCGCGGTTGCCGCGTTTGATACAGTCGAAGGAAAAACGGCCACGCTTGAGATGAAAGAAGCATACAAGCAACGTCGTAATTTTGTCGTTGAGGTGCTAAAACAACTCGGCTTTGAGATGACTACGCCAAATGGCGCCTTCTACATTTTCGCGAAAATTCCTACTCAATTTGGTAATGATGATTTGAAGTTCGCTACGGATCTTGCTAATGAAGGAAAAGTCGCAGTAATTCCCGGATCATTTTTTGGCGCAGGTGGTCAAGGATACGTTCGGATTAGTTACGCTACTAGCATGGAGACATTGAAGCAAGCAATGGATAATATTGCTGCATTCGTTAATAAGGAGGACTAAAATGACTAAAATTTTGATGACTAGTGTTCGTGATGATGAACAACCCGCAATTAAGAACTATGCTAAGAAAAATAATATTGAAATCATCACAACCCCGAAACTAATTGATGATGCCATTGACCTAACTACTGATATCGATGGATTAGTAATTCAACAACGCAGTAAGCTCCCTGATGATATTTATGCTAAACTCCACGCTAATGGTCTGAAGCAAATTGCTACTCGGACCGCGGGATTTGACATGGTTGACGTCAAACAAGCTAATGCTAACGGCTTAATTGTCACTAATGTTCCTGCCTATTCCCCACGAAGTGTTGCCGAATTTGCCTTGATGCAGATTTTGCGGTTACTACGGAATTCTTATCGTTTTGACCACCAAGTTGCTAATAATGACTTCCGCTGGTTTAGCGATGAACAATCAATAGAAATTCACACGGCAACTATTGGAATTATTGGAGTCGGACGTATCGGCGGAACACTTGCTAAACTTCTCAATGCCCTCGGTGCTACTGTTCTTGGTTATGATACTAATCCACGGACTGATCTTGAAGGAGTTGTCGAATTCGTTGCTAAAGAAGAATTACTAAAACGCGCGGACGTAGTAAGTCTCCATGTTGACTTAAACCCTACTTCCAAGGGGTTGCTGACTGCTAAAGAGTTTGCCTTGATGAAACCAACCGCTGGTCTTGTCAATGCTAGTCGGGGACCTGTCGTCAATACGGCTGACCTCGTTACAGCATTAAAAGCTGGTGAAATCGCCGCGGCCGCCCTCGATACCTTTGAAGGTGAAGAAACAGTTGCAGCTGCGGACCGCCGAGAAAAAGGGCTTGATGACCAGCCGCTCGTTAAAGAACTACATGCGATGGATAACGTAATTCTTACACCTCATATTGCCTTTTTTACTAACCTAGCCGTTCAAAATATGGTTGATTTTTCCTTAGATGATGTTCTCGCCATTCTCAACGGAAAGCAATCACCCCACGAAATCAAATTATAAAAAACAATCCCCACCAGCTTTTTTAGTGTATTTGGCGGGGATTATTAATAAGCAATTAGGTTGAACTATCATGAGTGAAAAAGTAAACTATGGTTAATTAAACGAGGAGGGACTATTGATGACTAAGTATAAAGTAACTGCGACTAAGACTACCACGGGAATGCAGGTATCAGCTGGTACTCGTGGCTTTGAGATCACTTTTGATGAACCAGGAAGTACCAATACGGGGATGAATCCGGTCGAGATCCTCCTAACTTCATTTGGCGCTTGCCAAGCAATCACTGCTCAAGCACTAGCTAATAAACGTAATTTTGACTTGCAAGCATTTTGGGTAACTATTGAGGGTGACCTTGACCGTGAAAATGTCGCTGATGGCAAAAACGTTCGCAAATTTACCGAGATTCGTTACCAACCACACCTCCGCAGCAGTGAATCAGATGAAGATATTAAAAAGTTCCTCGCTGACGTAGCTGCTAAGTGCCCGGTTGAAAACACCTTAGTTTATGGGACAAAATTTGTCCAAGATGGTTTTGTGCGGGTAGATTAGAACAAACGCCTTGGTGTTTTGATAGGTAGTCAACCTATACAAATTCTGCAAAAAAACTAACGAATAATGCAAGATGATCTAAATACTACGATTTTCCTTATAATCAATCACATAGAAAATATTCTAATCGGTTGTATAGGGGAGATTGTTATGAAGATTCATTTCAACAGATATTTTTGGCGCAGCGGATCATTCTATATGTATTTATTCCTGCTATTCCTTTGGCTAAGCCCTTTTCTCGATGGACCCTTGCCACAATACGAGTCATTGATGTGTATCTTTTTTATCATTTTCATAATCGGCTCAATACTTAAAACCATGTTTTATAAAGAATAATTTATTCAATAAAAGCTCCGTATCCATTGCGATTCGGAGCTTTTATGCATTCCATAAGTCATAATAAAAGGTTATTCACTTTTTGAACAGAATCCGTAAAGCCGCAAAAATTCCAATAATTGTACAAGCCACACAGATAATTGTTTCATAAATATTGCTTGCTTTAGGAATTGCTAAAATCCAAAAGAATGTAACTATAATATAAATATAAAAATCAAGGTTAGTATAAAATTTGCGATTAAATTTAGAACTCATTATCAACACCGTCTTTCCAACAAGATTGTTCTTCTCGCACGATTAGTATATATGATAAAAGTTGCCTTGTTTCATTTTGCAAAATTCGTATACTTTCATGCATAATTCGTCGCCACTTTAAGAAAGCGCTATCATATTATACACCTGTTAGAAAAGCACTTGCAATAAGTCATAAATTAAGCAAAGAGACTGAGTTTTTCCCCAGCCTCTTTGCATTCTAAGATAAAATTACTATTTCTTCTCTCTTTCAAGAAATTCACTCAACATTTTTACTTTTCGATAACTTACCGTTACTTTCAGTTCACTATCTCCAAAGTAAACAACGCGTTCTTTCCGATTAAATTCCTGAATTGACAAAGGATTTATCAAGGTGCTTTGATTCACTCGCAACAACCTGTTATCATCTATCTTTCGCAATTCACCATGGTACTCAATACGAATATTTTTGCCCACAATTCGCAAACGGCGATTTTCATTTTTTACGGATTCAATATAATATAAATCATCAAAATTGACTTGACGTTTTACACCGTGGATTGGCTCATAAGTAAATTTATCTTGCTTTTTTTGTCCGCCATTAATATAGTTCTGGTAACGCAAATATGCTTCATCAATATCTTTGCGCAAGCGATCAGTGATTGATGTAATATCCTGACCCTTAGAAACATAATCAAAAGGTTCAATTCGACGTGATACGGTATACGGTAAATATTCTTGATAAGCTGTCACAAAAATAATTTCAGCAAATTCTGATTTTTTACGGATTTCCTCCGCAACATCTATCCCACTAATTTTATTATCCAGTTCAATATCTAAAATTGCGAGATAATCTTCATCTTTTACCTTTTTAATTACTTCTTGGGGGTCATCCGTTTGTAGCCAAACCTTCATATCATAACTTTGCGGAGTATTATTAATCATCCGCCGTTGAGTAACTATTTTCTCAATATAATCAGATTGATAATCATTATTTTCTAAAATAATTACCTTTAGCATTTTATTCTCACTTTCCTTGAATAAAACAAGTCATAATAATTACCTTATCTTTCACTTCTGCAGAAAAAGAATAATGGTCATCATTTTCAACTAGTTGCGTTACATTTGAAAGGCCAATTCCTTGATGTCCTCCCTTAGTTGAATGTTCAAATTTCATGGCCACATTAATATTAATTTTATCCGCTAACGAATTAGCAACCACCAACTCATATACCTGTTCACTATGTTTAATTAGTGCAAATTGGATATACGGTTTAGCTTGTCTTAGGGTTGCTTCAATTGCATTATCCATTAAAATTCCAATAATTCGCGCAGTCTTTATTTCTGACCCCGGTAATTTATCAATTTCAGTATTAACCTCAAATGAGAAAGGAATACCCTTTTCTACTATTTTGTAAGCTTTTTCCTTAATCAAATTATGCAAACCTGAAATTTTTATTTTATCTAACGCATGATCAACTTCATCATAGTGTTTCTCGGCCGTGTCATTTTGAAGAAACGTCGATAATATATCCTCTGCTTCTTTATCTTTATGATCACGAATATACCCTTGAACACTAAGGAGCATATTACGCATATCATGACGCTCACGTCGGATTTCATCGTATTGTTTGTTTATTTTATGAGCACTTGCAATTTGTGATTGGTAACTATCAATTAATCGTTGTTGGTATTGAGTCCGCTCATTATTTTTCACAAAAGTAAGAAAACCAGTAACAGACACTATTATGATTATAAAATACATGATTAACAGTAATGAAGCGTACCTATCAGCAATTTCTTCTTCTTCTGCAATAACAGTTAACCAAATATAAAGTATAAAATAGATAGCAGTTATTTCCCATAATTGAATAGGATTGGGAAATTTAATATAGAACCATTTGATTTTAGGACAAATAATCTTAATTACAAATACACCCACAATAAAAGTTAAAACACAATCATTCAATGGAATTAACCAGCCTAAAAGTGATATATGTGCCTTTCCTTGTATAAAAAATGTATAAGTATAATGATCTACTAAATCGAATAACGATGACATTATGATACTAGTACACATCGCAAGAATACTATTTATAGCTATATAGGGGTTAGATTTTATTCTGTCAACTAACCACAAATAAAATACTATAAGTACTGGATAGAACGATCCTAGCATCATAAATATTGCTGATAAGAATATCATCATCAAAATAGCTAAAAAGTCAGTTATTATTAATTTCAACGATAAATTTTTTGTTATCAATCGGTAAATTAAAATAATTTCAACAATATTTGATATAGATGATGCTAATCCTTGTCTCACAGTTAATTCAATCATCTTTTAATCCATTTTAAAACTGCTCTTTCCCATGAGCGTGGGCTTTTAAAAGCTAGTGAATAGCCCCAACCACCTAATACTTTAGATAATTCTTTCTCTGATAAAACTTTATATGATTTCTTTAACATAATTATCCTCCATCAAATAATAATTACTTATTTAATCAAAATTCCAGTAACATTAGCTAAGATTAACATGACAATGAATACCATCAAATTTAGTGGCCCTGCATGCAAAATGCAATACAACAAAACTAATCCTACATAAAATAGGTTAATAATTACCAAATTTTTCTTCTCTTCTAAATCCATCGTTAAATTCCTACTTTATCCATCCCTCAGACAAGGCGAATGAAATAATAATTGTTAATATGAAACAAACAACTGCAATCATTATTGAGCGTTCAGCACTTGGGCGCATAATATATTCTCCTTTAATAGATAATTACAGGTTCGTTTTTCTGTAAATCATGAAACGCTTGTCCAGCGATATCTGGGTGCATATTAATACATCCATGCGATCCGCCACCTTTAGCCATATAGGCATGTTTTGACCAATCATGGCGCCAGCTTGCATCATGGAAACCACATCCACTATCTGTAAATGGTGACCAGTATTGTACCTTACTAGCGTACTTTGAACCATCATCATTTAATCCACGAAGAACCGATGGCGTTTGTTGGTACATAATGTACCAAACACCTTTTGGTGTTTCATTATCTTTATTATTTGTTCCGCTAACAATATCAGTACTAAGGACACATTTGCCATCTTTATAAAACCAAGCATGCTGATCAGCTATCGAAACTTCGGCATAAGTACCGCCTATTCCATTATTAGCCGTGGTATCATATCCTGTTCCATGCTGGTTATAGCCTTTACCGTAAATGTCGTCCTTTGCATTTACTTTCTGTTTATTTTCGACTAATGCATTAACAAGAGTTTTACCTGCTTGCTTTTTACTAATTTTCCATCCATACGATCCAGCATCCGTTGTTTTAATCACCGACCCACTATGAGTTTTAAATTCAAAGGCTTTACCAAGGGTTGCTTGCTTATTATTTATTTCATCAATCTTTGAATCAGCTGCAGCTGTATCAAAATGATATTTACCGTCTTGGTATGTAGCTCTAGTAACAATGTCAGCACAATTTAACCGATATTTCTTATCCTGTACTTGGTATATTACCGTCCGCTTCGATATTTCTTCAAGCTTTGCTTTTTCATTTTGAACAGTTTTACTATTTGCTGAAAGCGGAGCTTTATATACTGGTTTCAACTTAACGGTTCCATTAACAACTTCTTTTTCAAGCTTTTTATGCAATCCATCTACGCTATATTGGGTTCCACCAACTGCTTGCTTAACCTGTACACCGCCATTTTCATATACAGCATAAGCATCAATTGGAGCTTTTCGACCATTATTTAACTCAATCACCTTTTGATTAATTGCCTGGTCAATCTGAGGAATCATATTTTGATTAAAATTTTGTGGTTTAATTAAAATATTCTTTTCTTTAGCCGATGGAAAGAATGTATATTGACTGCGTAATGCATTTTTTACCTTTTGTTCATCAGCTTTACTAAACTTTGCAACTGGTTGCTTTTCTGCATATACTAAATCACTATTTATATATACTTTTGGTGATCGAGGATTATCTTGTAATTTTTTCAAAGCTTGTTTAGCAGTTAAACCACCAACTGCCACGTTATCGATACTAACGTTTTTATTAAAATGACGATGCTGGTGAATTGTCATGCAGCCTACTACTAGCACTAACAAGCACAGGATGATTATTATCAGTTGTTTAATAGATAAATTCCGCATAAAAGTACTCCAACTTAATAATTTAAATATAGAAATGCCCTACACACTTGTAAAAACAGTAGTAGGGATTTTTTATGGAAGTTAAAACACCATTTTCTTCATCATTATTTTACATTCGTAACCTGATACTGTCCATTACCATTTGCTTTATAGTAAACAGTTTTACCATTATAGGTTACATAGCCGTTGCCTTCTTTGGCATTTTTATAAAATTCTTCAGCGGATGTTTTACTGTCAATTACTCCCGCTTTTTGGGCAGCCCGGTAACTAAAATTCATCCCATCTTGGACTGTTACTGGTTGCTGGGTCCGTGCTGCTGATGTCGTCTTTTGTGATGCCTTCTGACGGTTGGTTTGCTTTACTGCTGATACGCCATTACTTTTGTGATAAGTCGGTGCTGCATTTTGGGTTTGATTATTATTAGCAGCCACTGTTTGCGCTGTACCTGCGTTATTGTTGTTTTGCGCCGATTGGGTAGTACCTGCACTGTTCGGTGCTGATGAATTAGCAGTTTCATCATTATCATCCCCCGCAGTTGCACTATCATTATCCGCCTCGTCGGACGAACTGTTTTTCTTAGCTTCCTGATGATGTTTCTTAGAACTGCTTGTACTTAACGTCTCCGTCTTCGTTGGTTTGTCTGCTGCCACATCCTTGGATGATGCTGGTCTTAAGAGCATATATCCGCCACATACCACGATAATTACAACTAATAATGAAACAATGATTAATTTGCCCCTATTTTTCATAACTCTAATACTCCTCAATAATTACTTTTATCCTTGTAGTATACCTAATATTTTTCTTAGTGGGTCAATTTGCAAGATTCGTAACGATTTTTGCAGAATTCGTCATATTCCGCCAAATATTTTACTAAAAAGTAAAGAAATAGTAAAGAAGCGTTTTCATTTAATGAAATAGGCTTATAATATCGATGATTAAATTTTTGGAGGGGTTTAACATGAGAAGAGTTAAACTATTTAGCGCGGCATTAGCCGTAGTCGCCGGATTATCATTTGCTGAAACTAATGTCAACGCTGCACAGCATAGCAATAATAATACAAACGATGTTAATGAAGTTGGTTCCCTTATTTATGCCAATGCGTATGGACAAAATTATGTAAATGACGCCCACAGTATTAGCGTCTTTAAAGATAGTAACGGACGCTACGGAATTGGCCAGGGAACAGCTGATAGCACCGCTTTCTTTAAGATTAACAATGATGGCACTGTTACTATTTGGCAAATCAAGGGCGACCCGAATACCCCCACATATAAGCAAGGATATACCAAGAAGACGGTGCCGATTTCAAGCCTCCAAAAGTCCGAAAATCAGACTTCTGCCCAAAAGGCCACAATCAACCACGCAATTTCATCAATCAAGAATACGCCATCAGCAACACCAACTCAAAGTAGTCAGGCGGGCAACACTGCTAGTTCTAGTAACACCAATGTTCACCAACTACTGCAAGATGGTCAAGTAATCGATGACTTAGGGCTGCAACTCTATAACCGCTACTATGGGACGGCCTACCAAAATCCAAACTTAAATGTATTCAAAGACAGTAACGGTCGAATGGGTATTGGCCGTGGTAGTTTCAGTAATACTATTTATTACAAGATCAACAGTGATGGTAAGACGATGACTGTTTGGCGCCCGGTTTCTAACGCTAATACGCCTGCCGCTAAACAACAATACACAACTTCCACCGTTTCATTAAGTTCTCTCGGCTTTAACCCCGATGGTCAACCAAGTACACAATCAAATTCAAGCAGCAGCGCAACCAGCCAAGCTAATGCTAATTCTGCTTCCACAAGCAGTCAAACAACACAAACTAGTTCTGCTGCGAAAACAGCAACGGCAGATCCTACAATCACTAGTGCCCGGCCAACTGCTAAGGAAAACAAACAAGTCGCCAAAACTGCTAGCAAGAAGATTACAGTTCCTTCTTCTCAAGGTAAAGAAACCATCTCTTACTACAAGATTGCGGCCCTCGTTTATGCCAAAGCATATGGTATCGACCGTCTTGGCAGTAACCAAGGTTTGCAATTAACAATGAACAAAAATCATTCTCGCTTTATCCTTGGCGAAGGAACCGCTGATAGTACCCTGCTTTTCCGAGTAAACCAAGGAAAGAAGACCGTAACAGTCTGGACGCTTAACGATAACGACCGGACAATGAACAAAAACACATATGAAATTAGTGCATTAGTCAACGAATTCTATGCTAACAGCACTGAACAAAATCTAGTTAATGAAACTGCACAATCATTGAAGAAATAGACTAAGTATAATCGATAATTATGTGTTACTATGTGTAAAGAAATTCAATGGAAAGTGATTATGATTAAACAAATTAAAAATACATTTTTATTTCTTTTTGAGATAATCTTTGATTTAATTTTTTCTCTATAACACAATTACTTTAGATTAGCACTGTACGCAATAGGGCTCCAAAGGTCGAAAAAATTCGATCTCTGGAGCCCTATTTGTGTTTTTTCGGTTAGCTATATTTTATCTATCTTAAGATATCAATTAAATTCTTATTAGCTGCTTGGCGTGCTGGTAATATTCCAAATACCAAGCCAACCGCGGCTGAAGTTCCAAAAGCAAGCAGGAAGGCATCCAAGGATATATGAGCATGAATATGAATACCACCGCCACCAATCGCACTTGATAATAATGGTGCTAAGAGATGAGCTAAACCAGCCCCGCAAAGGAACCCCAGCAATCCACCTGTTAACGTTAGGATTACTGCTTCAACTAGAAACTGCATCATAATATTAAATGGCGTTGCTCCTACCGCAAGCCGAATCCCGATTTCTTGCGTCCGTTCTGATACTGAAATATACATCATATTCATAACACCGATTCCGGCAATAAAAAGAGAAATTGCGGCAATAAAACTAATGAAAGTCGTAATAATGCTCATTTGTGATGAGAATTGTTTAAGGGCCTTTTCCATATCTAAGTATTGGTAACTCCCTTGGGTCGCAGCAGGACTATTCTTTTTTAGGTATTTAGCGACCTTGCGCGAAATTGCACTCGCGTTGGTTCCCTGACTAAAGGTTAACTTAAGTGTATTACCTTCTTTAGCACTATCACCTTGGTAGTACACCGACTTAGGCAATAATAAGTCAACGCCGTAGGAATTTTGATTTCCATCATCGGTAAATTGTTCCTGCGACTTATACACGCCCGTAACCGTATAAGTCACATTATTCGCTGTTACAGTTGTCCCGATAGCATTTTGCGCCGAGCCATATTGCCGTTTAGCAACCTTTTCACTCATCAGTGCATTAGCTTCACCGATTTCCAGATCATTTTTAGTAAAATTCTTTCCAGCTACTAAACTTACACGATGCGTTGGCTTTTTCAGCAAACTCAATGTTACATTTTTAGTCGTATCGCCAATATCAGCATGTGTTGAAATATTATCAGACTCCTGTTCAATTTCGGCATTCTTAATTTCGCCACCAAATTGAGTGTTAATATCAGTCAGTTGCTCTTGCGTAAAGCCATTGACCGTCGAATTAACATTATCAGGATTATAGGCAATTTCGGTTGTTTGCTGACCTTGCTTAGCATTGTTACCAAATTTATCATACATCGTTTTAGTAATCCCATCCCCGATTCCAAGAATAGCGATTACGGCCGCAATACCAATCATAATTCCAATGATCGTGAGGAAACTCCGCTTTTTATTTGCCTTTAAGGATTGAATGGCGGATTTAAATAGCTCAATTATTTGCATTCCGTTCACCATCCTTACTATCACTAACAACGCGGCCATCAATAATTTTGATTACGCGGTCACATTGTTCTGCTACATGCGGGTCGTGGGTTACCATGATAATCGTAGTCCCCTCTTCTCGGTTAAGGTGTTTAAAGAGATTCATGATTTCTTGGCTTGTTTCTGTATCTAACGCTCCCGTTGGTTCATCCGCAATCAAGAACTTGGGATGCGTTGATATTGCCCGGGCAATAGATACTCGTTGTTGTTGTCCCCCTGACATATTTTTCGGGAGTTGATTTTCATAACCAGCTAAGCCAACTTGCTTAAGGACTTCCGACACCCGCGTGCCAATCTCTTTACGGCGTTTGCCCGCGTACAATAATGGCAATGCCACATTATCTGCCACAGTTGATTCCCGTAAAAGTTTAAAGTTTTGAAAAACAAAGCCGACATTTTGGTTTCGCAGGCTTGAAAATTGCTTCCGTGTATAGTCGTGAATAGGGTGGTTTTGGTAAAAATATGTCCCTTCAAAATCATCATCAAGAAAACCAATGATATTAATAAGAGTTGATTTTCCCGAACCAGATTCCCCAATAATAGCAACAAGCTCACCTTGCGCAATATTAATATTAATATCATGAAGAACATGGAAGCGGTGATCTCCTTGGCGGTAATACTTGTTGATATTCTTTAGTGTGATCATTTTAATCAACCTTTTCGTTATCTTTTAGCTTACTGTTCGGATTAGTAACAATTCGATCTCCCGCATCGACACCGTCCGTGACAATATATGAGCTGTTAACTGCCCGACCACTAACCTCAGTTTCTCGTACCCGGTTGTTTGCATCAACAACAAATACTTTTCCATGGCGAACTGCAGACTTCGGAATCTGAACCCCGTCTTGCTTAACGGCAGCCTTCGCAGTTTGACCAGCCATAAACTTATTAGCATTTACATTGGCGGTTACTTCATATTTAGTATTATTGCCAGAATTTTTCGTTGGAATTGTTGCTAAATAGCTAACTTGCGTGTTGGCTGTCCGATTAGTGGCCAAAGCTTTAACCTTTAAATTTGTACTTTGATGGAGCTTGCTATAATCATACTCTGACACCTGACCGACAAATTGGAGCGTGTCCGAGTACAGTGTCACTACCGGTTCGCCTTCCTTTGCCTGATCAACCGTTACATAGCCGGCAAACGGCGCCGTGAGGGTTTGATTAACCTTACTTGATGCAGTATTAAGACGCTGTTGGGTTGTTGCGACACTCGCCTGTGCATCGGCATAAGCATTCTGTGCCTCATTAAGTTGATTCTGAAGGTCACTATAACCTTCATCTCCTTGACTCATCCCATTTAACTGTTGGCGCAAGTTATTAATCGTCTGCTGTTGCGAATTCATTGTTCGTTGACTCTTACTCAAGTCACCCTGTAATTCAGTCACGCTATCTTGAGTATTATCATTATGCATTGTCAGAATCGCTTCTCCTTGCGCAACATGATCACCATTTTTAACGTTTAAATTTTGTAGTTTTCCCGATGGGAGGGTTAAAGTCTGGGTCTGCACTGGCTCAATTTTCCCAGTAAGGTTAAAGTCCGCTTGGCGAGTCACTTTCAAGATGTTATATTTATGTTTCTCTGCCGCTTTTTGAGCATTATTATGACGAACCGCAATCATAATAAGCAACAAAAGGACAACAATTCCCCCTATTGCAATCCATCGCCGGCGACGAGTCGCAAATAGTCGCCGCATTCGTGGCTTCCGCTGGCTGTTTCTTTTCGCAGTCATGTGTGAATTCCTCCAAATAATAATCATTTTATGGTTAGTTACTTATGCAATCAAGTATATAAGTGGTCAGATATAATTGCAAGAAGAAATCTAAAAATTTTTAACATCTGATTAATGATTATCTCTCTTTAATAAAGAACTTATAAATGTAGAATCCAGCCCAACTGCCCCAAATAACCATTACATCATAGTGTTTTGCATATCCCGCACCAACACTTAATAAAACGCACAATATTATCAAATAAGTTGCTGGATCTCTTAAAAGATTTTTTACCACTTTATCGCTACCCCCTAAATATTAATCTTACTCACGATAAGATGTAAAAATCGTATAACAAGATTAATCACTTTCCAAGCTAATAATCCTAGCATTGCCGCTACCAAATATTTAATATAGCAAATTAATCCTATTTCCTGGGAAATAAAAAAGAGACTGAAAACGAAATGCCATCTTCTACTGCCAGACACTTCATTAACTCAGTCTCTTTCCTATTTTATTGCCGTGCTTCATAAATTAAATGCTTATTCATAAATTCGTCAATCCCATAACTGCTTAGTTCACGACCATAACCAGAGTTCTTTACTCCCCCGAATGGTAATTCTGGCAACGATGCCCATCCAGCATTAATCCAACTCATTCCAGATTCAATCTTGGCTGCTACTCGTTCAGCATGGGCGTAGTCTTTACTAAACACTGTATTTCCTAATCCGTAACTAGAATTATTAGCCAGCGCAATTGCTTCTTCTTCCGATTTAACCTTATAAACCGAAGCAACTGGTCCAAACATTTCTGTATCAAAGATTGGGTTGTTTGGTGTAATATCAGTTAAAATTGTCGGCATAAAGAATTGGCCTGCTAAATCAACCGGTTTATTACCGTAATATACCTTTGCCCCATTTTTAACTGCTAGGTCAACCTGGGCTTGTAATTTTTCCTTAGCTTTCTTTGAAGATAATGGTGCCAGCGTGGTCAACGGATCTAACGGGTCGCCCATCTTAACCTTAGAAAACGCATCTTTCATCATTTTAAGGAAACGATCATAATCTTTTTCAAGAACGATAAATCGCTTTGACGATGTACATACTTGCCCCGCATTGTAAAGACGTGCTGCTGGAGCAACCTTTTTTACAAGGTCCCAGTCAGCATCGGCTAATATAATAAAGGCGTCATTTCCACCTAGCTCCATTGTATTCTTTTTTAGATTGCTACCTGCTTCCTGGGCAACCGTTGCCCCGCCTCGTTCAGAACCAGTCAGGCAAACACCGGCAACCCGTTTGTCAGCAATTGCCTTATTTACTTGGTCATACGAAATAAAGAGATTCGTCAAGCTTCCAGCGGGCGCACCAGCCTCTTTAACAGCCTCGGCAAATGCTTGAGCTGATGCGGGGCAGTTGGATGCATCTTTAAGGATCATCGGATTGCCAACAATAAAGTTGGGAATGAAGACGCGGGCAATTTGATAGAATGGGAAATTCCATGGTTCCACTGCAACTAAAACTCCCAACGACTGCTTAAGAACTTTTGCTCGACCAGTTGTTGTTGCAATAATATCTGGCGCTAAAAATTCATCCGCGTGAGCAACATAATAGTCACAGAAAGAAGCACAAAGGTCAACTTCCCCTTCTGCTTCGCCAATCAGCTTTCCCATATCACGGGTCATTATCGTAGCGTATTCTGTTCGTCGTGCACGTAAGAGTTGTCCAAGGCGTAGAATTACGCGTTTTCGTTCTTCTAAATTATTATCTCTGCGCCAATCTAAATATAATTGATGGGCAGTTAATAATGTTTGTTCTAATTCTTCGTCAGTTGTGTTTTCAAAAGTTTTTTCAATTTCATTGGTATATGGATTAATTGTTTGATACGCCATACATGTTCCTCCTTTTTTCTAAGCGCTTACATTTTATAACTAATTTATAGACCAATTCAACTGATATCCCTAAAATAATTTTAAACACTATTTAATGAATAGTTCATTACATAACAATAATTACTAATGGGGAAGATAAATGTATTAAATATTACGTTATAACAACAATTTATCCTTGATCACAAATTTCAACTAGACCAATTAGTGAATTTAAAATTTTGCTAAAAAGGCTTTTAGTTAGCGTCTCATGCCGAAATAAGCTAGGATTGATTTAGATACATGTAGAAAGGATGTTTTTTCAATGGCAATCAAAATTTATGCCTTCGGTGGCGGTCAAATGGTTGAAGCAATGTTACGAGCGGCATTAAAAAAGAAGGTAATCACAGCCGCCGAAACTGGAATTACTGATATTTCCACGACACGGGTAGATTACCTTACAGCCCAATATCACTTTAATGTTAGTCAAGAACCAGATTGGTCGGCTGTTCAAGCCGCTGATCTTGTAATCCTTGGCGTACGTCCGCAAGATAATTGGCAAGAAATCATGAAAGAACTAGTTGCCCATCATTATCAAAAAGATGTTCTTTCAATTGTTGCCGGGGTAACTGTTAACCAGCTTTCTTCATCTGATGATCTTTTTGCAATTACACGCATTATCCCTAACACATTAACTGATATCGCAATGGGGTATAGCGGAGTAGTAAAAAACGATCGTGCAAATCAAGCTGTTATTGAAGAATTTCTTAATAGTTTTGGAAAAGTTGACTACATTGATGAATCCTTACTAGATGTATTTACTGGATATGGGGTGGCTGGACCAAACTATATCTATAATTTCTTGATTAGCTTCACAAATGCAGGAGTCCTTGCTGGCATGCCCCGTGAACAAGCAAATAAGCTAGCGTTAGAAAACTTGAAAGCCGCCGCGGTCTTTGTTGAGCAAAGTGGCAAACATCCAGCAGAACTTCTCGACATCAATAACTCAGCAGGCGGTGTTGGGATTACCGCTCAACATGAATTAGATAAGAGTTCATTTGCAGCCGGAATTGAGAATGCCGTCCTTGCTGCTGTTAAACGCACAAAAGAACTAGGCAAAGAGAATACAGGTGATTAATAATGGTAGAAACATTAAATTGGGATCACACCATGGTCGATGTGACTGATCTTCAAGACGCAATTGACTATTTTAATGCTAAGGGCTTAGCATTTGCTCCCGGTGGTAAACATGAATACTGGGGAACAAAAAATGCCCTTGACTACTTTGGTCTAAACTATATCGAACTATTGACAGTTGCAGATAAAGAAAAAGCAGCGGCCTTTCCTTATCAAAATAATTCTGCAATTCATGATGCCGTTGAAGATTATTTTGATGGTATTCAACGGATCACTACAATTGCTATTCGAACAGATGATATTGTAGCAACTCACCGCCGCTTAAAAGGATTAGGACTTGACGTCGGTGAAATTACGGATGGCAAACGGGTTGATCCTGCTGGTAAATTAGTCCAATGGAAGATCTTCTATATTAACGATGAGTTAGCCAACCATTTACCAGCGCCATTCTTCATTCAATGGAACGAAAATGATGATCAACGTCGTGAAGACTTGAAGAAACAAGGATTAATCAAGTTCCACCCTGCTGGTGACCTCTTTGTTAAACAGGCTGTCTTTAACGTAAGCGATCCTGAAGAAACTGCTAAACAATGGTCAGCAATTCTTCAAGCGGAGGTCTTACGTGAAGGTGATAACTTTACTGTCAACATCGGCAACAAGCAACTAATCTTTACGCCTGGGGTAGAAAATCGTTTATTCAAGCTGATCTTCCATGGTGCCAAGCTTCCAGAAAAGTTGCAGCTTGGGCAGATTCGGTTTGAATTAACTGATAAGGAATAAGGGAGTGCAGTACAAACTTATTTCTTTGGTTAAAATCTATAGGACGTAAATAGGTCTGTGACATAAGTCCCCTATATAGTTGAAAATGCTACAGCGCAGTACACAAAGGGACTCTAGCGTTCGGAAAATCCGAACACTAGAGTCCCTTTGCGCTTCCTATAACTAGTTCACGCTTGAATATAAAAAGAGACAGGATTATACCTGCCTACTTTTCAATTAATTATTAGTAAATGCCATCGTAAGCCTTTTGGTAAAGCTTAACGACATCTTCAACAGTACCCTTACGTGGGTTAGAGAAGGCATTACCATCCTTGAGGGCATTCTTAGCCATCATTTCAAAGTCTTCTGGTTTAGCACCAATTTCCTTGATTGATGAAGGAATACCAACAAGCTTGCACATTTCACGCATACCATCGATTGACTTTTGAGCAGCTTCGTAAAGGGTAAGGCCAGTCGTGTCATAGCCCATTACCTTAGCTAATTCTGCAAACCGTTCTGGGCATGCAATCAAGTTATATTCTTCAACAGTAGTCAAAAGCAAGGCACAGCAAACACCGTGAGGAGCATCATATTGACCACCAAGTTGGTGAGCCATGGCGTGAACGTAACCAAGGTTAGCGTTGTTAAATGCCATTCCGGCAAGCATTTCAGCTTCGACCATCTTAGTCCGTGCTTCAACGTTGTGGCCATTAGCAACAACTTCTGGCAAAGCAGTTTGGATTAATTGGATAGCTTCTTTACATTGACTATCTGTGATAGGGTTGTGGTCAACTGAAACATATGGTTCGATAGCTTGAACAAAGGCGTCACAACCAGTAGCAGCAGTAATGTCTTGTGGAATATCAAGCATTAACATTGGATCATTGAATGATACCAATGGAATGTTACGCCATGAAACGACAACAAACTTCAAATGAGTTTCTTCGTTAGTGATAACTGCGTGACGTGTTAATTCTGAACCAGTACCTGCAGTAGTGTTGACTGCCATAAGTGGTGGAAGAGGATTGTCCAATGTTTCAATTCCGGCAAGCTTGGAAATATCATCACCGTTAGTCAAAACAATACCGATACCCTTACCACAATCGTGAGCAGAACCCCCACCAACAGTAATAATGGAGTCACAGTTCTCATCTTCATACATCTTCTTACCGGCTTTAACGTTCCGGATCTTTGGGTTAGGTTCTACACCAGTAAATACTGCGTAATCTACGCCAGCCTTTTCCAATGCAGCAAGAGTTTGCTTTACCGGACCATTATCAATTTTTGATAAACCTTCAGTAGTAACAACTAATGGTTTGTGCATATTGAGCATTTTTGCACGATCACCAATTTTAGCAATAACACCAGGACCAAAGAAGTTCACGCTTGGCATTAAGAAATCAAATTGTCTATTCATTAAAATACCCTCCTCATGGCATTTGAATACGTTACCATTATCATGCAACCGTATAACTTTTGCAATAGGAACATTTTGATTTTTTATCAATTATTGCCTGATTTAAGGAGATATTATTGCCTAATCCACCGCAATTTCGCGTTCTTTGTCATAATATTCACAAATTGAAACAATATTATCATTCTGTTTCGCAAAAAATTGCTAATTTTATCACAAGCTATTTAAGTGCTTCGTCAAAAGCTATCCGCATAAGAATCGCTTGCGGGTTGTAAGTATTCAAAATTCGATCAACTGTCGCGGTCGAATCAGTCGGCATTATACTAATCTGCATATTAACCGGTAATGGTTGCATCTTCAGCCCAGTAATCACTAACTTCATCGCAACCTGCGCTTGAGAACCGCCATGACCTCCAAAAGTTACCATGCTAACCGGTTTTCCCTGCCATTCCTTACCTAGGTAATCAATAGCATTTTTTAGCACAGCTGGGTAACCCCAATTATATTGTGGAAAAACAAAGACGAATCCATCATATTTTTGAATTAATTCACTCCACTGACGCGTCTTTTTGTGAGCGTATATTCCTAAATAAGGAATCCGTGGCTCATCCATCATTGGTAAATCAACTTTTTTTAAATCAATAATATCAAATTGAACTTGCGCGCTCTCTTTAAGTTGTATTTTTAGCCAACTAGCTACTTGCATACTCCGTCGATTAGGCCGAACACTGCCAACGATAATTCCAACTTTTTTCATTCGAATGACCTCCTTGTTAATACCCTTATTTTAATAGTTTTTATGAAAAGGTAATAACAAAGTGATTCTTTTCGATATCAAAAAAACGAGGGCCTGTATTATTTTCAGCACCCTCATTTCTTTTGATAAAAGGACCAATTAACATTATATTTCGGTCGCTTCACCTGCCACCAAGTCCGCAGTTGTTTCGCCCGAAATTGATAGCGTTCAAATTCATCATTCTCAATTCTTTCCTCATTAGGTAATGTCAGTAATATTTTATTCTTTGTACTTGCATTTGCCATATCTTGCATAATAAATAGGCTTACTATAACTACTAACCATTGTAAAATTACTCGGTAACATCTTTTGCTTATCTTAAATCAAATCCTTAAAACATATCATTACATCTTTTCCTTCTAATCACTATAACATTTTCATTGATCTTAAGGGGATTTCTAAACGAAAACCAAGAAATTCTTTACTTATGGTATGGCAGGCCGTTAATAATAGTGAAAGCTCGATAGATTTGTTCACTTAAAACCAACCGCATTAATTGGTGAGGTAAAGTAAAACGCCCAAATGAAATTTGTGTATCTGCCCGCTTTAAAACGGCCGGACTTAATCCTAATGAACCACCAATCACAAAAGTAATATCACTATGACCATATGTTGTTAGTTGATTGATTTCTTTGGCAAATTCTTCTGATGTCCGTTCCTTGCCTTTAATCGCTAAGGCATATACATATTCACGATCCTTGATTTTATCAAGAATTCGTTCTCCTTCTTTTGCCATCACTTCGTCCATTTCAGCTTGACTTAGAGATTCAGGCGCCTTTTCATCTGGTACTTCGACGATTTCAAACTTACAATAGCGTCCTAATCGTTTAGCATACTCGGCAATTCCTGCCTTAAAATATTTTTCTTTCAGCTTCCCCACACCAATAATTTTTATATTCAAGATATCCACTACCTTCCACAGTTTATCCACAAACTTATCCACAGGAAATTTTAAATTGTTTAACGTTTACCGAATGTTCGGCAACTTTTTGTTCAAAAAAGCGTTTTCTTAAAACTTACTTATCCACAGTTATCTACAGGAACAATCGTTCATCATCATTTCGATAACCCTTTGGCGCGCAAGGGATTAGATAATTAAAAACGTTCAAAAATCCACTTATCCACATTTGAACGCATCCCCTGTGGATAACTTTTGAACAATAATTGTTACTGTTATATCAACAATTATAAATTTTTCTTAAATTGCGCAAAAGTTTTCCACCGACTTATCCACAAGCAAATTCACAGTACTATTTTAACGTATTTCTAACCAATTACAACACGATCTGTGGTAAATATGCGACACAACGTTACCTAGCGAATGTTACTAACTTTAACTTTTTGAAATATTCGGAATTTTACCTTTAAATCAATTAATAATCGTCCCATTCTGTTCTGCTGCTCGTTGAAAATCTGCTGGAACCTTCATCCCCAACTTATGTGCTTGTTTCAAATTAAGGATTGGTTCGCCATGATGGTAATCATCAATCGCCATTTGACTAGGTTTCTCACCCTTTAAGATACGGGCTGCCATTTTACCAGCTGCTTTCCCTTGTCCATACTGGCTAAGACTAATAGATGCTACTCCACCATCCTTTACCATTGTATCAGCACTCGGAAAGACAGGCTTATTCACAGCGTTCGCATTTTTTACCAATATCCCCATCGCTCCAGCAATGGTGTTATCACTAGGGACAATAACGGCATCAACCTTACTCAACATCGTCTGCGAAGTCTGATTCAGCTCATTGGCATTAGCAATCGTATAAGTTTTTAAATTAATATGCAACTCACGAGCTGCTTTAACCATTGTTTGGTATTGACTTTCAGCTGAGGTATCACTCGACGTATAAATTACACCTAGCGTTTTAATATTAGGCATGAACTTCTTTATCAATGCAATCTGTTGTTCACTAGGATTAACATCATGCACACCTGTAATATTTCCCTCAGGATGTTTTTTATTCTTGATTAAACCGGCACCTATCGGATCGCCAATTCCGCCCATTATAATGGGAGTATCCTTAGTCGCATTGGCTAGCGCCTGACAAGCTGGCGTTGTAATCCCCACAATTACTTTTGCATGGTCATTTGCTAATTTATTCGCCATTGTGTTTAAGTTTCCTTGATCACCATTTGCATTCTGATATTCTATTTTGATATTTTTTCCGTTTCGATACCCTTCTTCTGCTAATCCGGCTACAACCCCCTTTTGAATTTGGTCTAACGCGGGGTGATGCATCATTGTTAAAATTCCCACGGTTGGCTTTGCCGTCTGCTGATGAAGTTTTAAAAGACCAAAATAGCCTCCAATTATAATAATTCCTGCAATAATATATCCCATAATTCGTTTCATCACCATCTCCACCTTTCAAAATAAAAAGGAGTTCCACGTTCGGAACCCCCATTATTTACTCAGCAAAATGGAAAAAGCCCGTACGTGAAATCTGTACAGGCTTTGTTTGTACACGATAAAGAAGCCGGTACAGATATGATCTGTGAGTTAACTCAGGTCATATCTGCACAACAGCTATCCCTGAGTTACCGGCTTTGCCAACTATTATTTAATTGTAAGTTTTGGTAACTCATTTGCTTTACTCCTCTAAACGAATTATGTTCATTTTAATTAAATAAATATTAAAAGTCAATTAAAATTATTTAATCAGGCATACTGGTGAGCAATTTTTCCACATACGGCTGCAACAATCGCCGCTAAAATATCATCAATAAATGTATTTACATGAACGTTATCATGATCAAATTTGGCAATAATCCCGCTTTTAACTCGATCAAAGTAGCCAAAGTTAGTTGTTCCAATTGTCCCATAGATATTAGCAATCTGCAGGGCAAGCGTTTCATCAACGCCAAACACTCCCGCGTCATTCTTTATAATACTTGCTAAAGGTTCCGCAACTTTCCCTTCCTCGGTTAAACGATCAAGTTCCAGTGCAACCATTGCACTATTTAATAGTTCCCGCTTATGCATTGTATCAATTAGATATTTCTGACATGCCTCAAGGGTCAAGTCTGGTTCAAAGCTCTTTTGTGTTTCATACACAATCTTAGCTAGCTCATTTAAATCGACACCTCGTTCTTCTAATCGGTGTACCACAAACTCATATGCCTTTGTATCTGGATACTTAAATCGTGGATTATTCATTTTGCCCACCATCCTTTTACATTTATAGTTAATATTATAACGCTCTTTCCCCATAGGAAATAAGCTTCTAAGGTACTTAGACTTTAACCTATATAGTTGGAAATGCTACAACACAGTATATAAAGGGCGTAAAGACAAAGTCATAAATGATCTCGTCTTTACGCCCTTTTAGATTAATTATTATGGGTATACACTTTCTGGTA
>NZ_QORN01000001.1:0-77129 GCF_014830205.1 Limosilactobacillus walteri | reverse complement strand
GTGTACTGCGCTGTAGCATTAACTATATAGGAAACTTATGTCAC
This sequence comes from Limosilactobacillus walteri, assembly GCF_014830205.1. Lineage (NCBI taxonomy): Bacteria > Bacillati > Bacillota > Bacilli > Lactobacillales > Lactobacillaceae > Limosilactobacillus > Limosilactobacillus walteri. The sequence continues at coordinate 77,085 of NZ_QORN01000001.1, read as the reverse complement.
AGCCCCTTATTCCTACGATTAGTCAAGAAAAATATTTAGAAAAGAAGAGTATGCTAAACCAACCCGGTTCTTATTCCAAAATCGAGAATTAGTGGTATATTAAAATTGTGAGGTGATTATACCTTCACAGGGACCATTGAGTCCGTGTACCGATAGTGGTATTTTTCATGGTGCTTAATCATGGATAAGAGACATTTCAGAGTTTTATTCATACAAGCTACCATGGCGACCTTGTTCAGTTTTGGATGAGGTCGTTTTTCTTTTTACTTCACAACTAACATAAAACATGTTTTGATTAGCCTAGAGGTGATTATAAATGAATAAAGTATTTATGACTGGTTATTATCAAGGCGTAGTTGAAACAGCTCCTGCCACCCTTTCAGCAGCAAAGGTTGCACAATTAGCAGTTACTATGACTATTTTACATTTACGCCATGCTAACACTAACATTACAGCTATCCATGACTTTTTGGTAACTGACCTTAACGTAGATGAACGGCTTGTAAATAAATATATTAATTTAAACGCCGACCAATTAGAAAGTGCGCAGGCAGAGGTACTTGCATTAGCTTTTAAAAAATAAAATTATTCATAACTTATCTCTTTTTCGTAAAACTTTACTAAAATTACATTGACTTTTTCTATGAAAACGCTTACTATATGGCTGTAAGATATTTTAGTTTGTTGTAGAAAAGGAGAGTTAACATGGATGCGAAAATTGAGAATTCAAAGAAAGAATCTCATGTTGTTCGTTCTCGCTTAGCATATTCACTAGGTGCGTTTGGACATGATGCTTTCTTTGCATTACTTTCTACCTACTTTATGATGTATGTCACTGGTCATCTGTTTACTACTAGTGACAAAGCTTTCGATAATCGGATGGTTGGATATGTTGGTGCAATCATCATGATTTTACGGATTGTTGAACTGTTAATTGACCCATTAATTGGGAATGCAATTGACCGAACTAACACTAGATGGGGTAAATTTAAGCCATGGGTTGTTGGCGGTGGTATTATTTCAGCCGTCTTACTTGCAGCCTTATTTACGCCGTTAGGAGGACTAAACACAAGTAACCCGATTCTTTACTTGGTTGTATTTGCTATTATTTATATCATTATGGATGTATTCTATTCCTTCAATGATGTTGGTTTCTGGTCAATGGTTCCTGCAATGTCATTTGACTCACACGAACGTGATAAAATAGCAACATTTGCTCGGGTTGGTTCAACAATCGGTGGGCAAATCATCGGTTTCGTTATTATGCCAATGGTACTATTCTTCTCAATTAACCAAAATGGTGGTACCGGTGATGATCGTGGTTGGTTTATCTTTGCTGCCATTGTCGCTGCCATTTCTGCTATTACTGCAATTGGCGTTGGGATGTTTACTCACGAACAAAAATCATTACTTCGTGAAAATAAAGAAGAGACTAAGCTTAAAGATATTCTTCATATTTTAATTAAGAATGATCAACTTTTAGCTATCGCTATGTCCTACCTATTCTTCACAACCGGACAAACTTTACTAAACAGTTTTGAGCTTTACTACTTTACTTACATTTTAGGTGATGCTAAGGCGTTTTCAATTCTTGGTGGGCTAAACACTATTGTTGGTGTTATTTCAGTTTTTGCTTTCCCACTATTCTCCGGAAAAATTGGTCGTCATAAGTTATTCTATGGTGCGGCTTCAATTGAAGTCCTTGGTGCCTTGATCTTTGCTTTTGCTGGTAAGTCATTAGCTCTTGTTTTACTTGGGGCTGAATTATTCTTTATTCCACAACCAATTATCTTCTTAGTTGTTTTAATGACTATTACCGACTCAGTTGAATATGGACAACTTAAATTGGGCCACCGTGATGAATCACTTACCTTATCAATTCGTCCATTACTTGATAAATTTGGTGGTGCCGTTGCTAACGGGGTTGTTGTTATGGCCACTGTTGCTGCTGGTATGACCGGTGGTGCAACTGCCGCTACTGTTACAGCACATGGTGTAAATATATTTAAGATTTACATGTTCTTAATCCCGATCGCTTTAATCATTATTGGTATTATTATCTTTGTCCTTAAAGTTAAATTGGATGAAAAGTCACATGCTAAAATTGTTGCTAAATTGGAACAAACTTGGGGGAACCAATTTAACAAAGACAACGATACTGCTAAAACTGTGCCTGCCCCACAACCAGGGGTTACAGAAATCACATCACCAGTTGCTGGTACCCTTGTTGACTTAAAAGATGTTAATGACGAAAACTTCGCTTCTGGTAACATGGGTAAGGGATTTGCTATTACCCCTTCTGATGGTAAGGTTATCGCCCCATTCAGCGGTACAGTAAGAGCAACATTCTCTACTCGTCATGCAGTTGGACTTGAATCTGACAATGGTATCATGTTATTAATCCACGTTGGTATTGATACCGTTAAGCTTCGTGGTACTGGATTTATTAGTTACTTCGATAAAGATCAACACTTTGACAAGGGTGACGAATTAATGGAATTCTGGGATCCAGCAATTAAGAAAGCTGGCTTAGATGATACCGTTATGGTAACTGTCACTAACAGCAAAGACTTTGATATTAAGTTATTGAAGAATGCTGGCGATAAGGTAACCTCTAAAGACATTGTTATGGAAGTTACTAAAAAATAATTAAATATCTTTCTATGTCAAAAAGGGAGGAACTGCTCATCACGCGGTTCCTCCCTTTTTAATTTATGTTGTAAGCAATTGATAACTTGTTTTTATTAGCTTAAATGAATATTAAAAGAGCTCTAGTGTTTGGAAAATCCGAATACCAGAGCTCTCTTTATGCTTGGAGGGCGTAAAATGAAGTCATAAATAACTTCTGTCACGCACCTTTCCTAATTAATTATTTAACTACATCAACGTCTGTCCGTACAACCAAAACATCAACAGGTGCGTTACGCTTTACGTATGACGTAACAGAACCCATCACTGCTCGCTGCATCCGTGATAATCCACTGGCACCAATAATAATCATGTCGTTGTGGTGGTCACGAGGGAAGTCAAAGGAAATAATCGTCTTTGGGTTGCCTAGACGAATGTGGATGTCAAGGTTATCAAAATTATCCTTGTCTTTGGCATCCTTTAATAATTCATCAAGGTACTGCTTTGACTTGTCAACCAATTGATATGCGATGCTTCCATCTGACATACCAGCAAAGTTATAGGCCATTGCCCGAGTATCGATAACATTTAAGATGTCTACATGCGCACCATTCCGCTTTGCAATCGCAATGGCACGGTGTAGGGCGTATTCTGATTCTTTGGAACCATCAACTGGTACTAAGATATTTTGATATTCTTGATCCATAAGTTTGAACCTCCATTCAAACAGCAAGTATATATTTACTTAAATTATACCATTTTTTTGTGGCAGGAAGTATATGAAACCGTAATAATACATACTTTCACCAAGTTTTCAATAAATACATAATTTTATGAAATTTACACTATACATTAATCTTTAATTAGAGTACCCTTAATATATCCAATATATCTTTAATTTTTGAAAGTGAGGCCGCATCATATGGACAAAATCGACCGGAAGATTATCAACCTCCTCCAAAAAAACGCCCGTGCTTCTCTGAAAGAGTTATCTAAAGAATGCTTTATTTCATCACCAGCAATTGCGGCGCGAATTAACAAACTTGAACGGAGCGGAATTATTACCGGCTATCATACAAGTGTTAATATGGAAAAGATTGATTTTCACGTAAAGGCTTTTATTCAGGTCCAACTTGAACCACGTCAAAAACAAGAATTTTATCCTTATATTCAACAAATTCCAAATGTAATTGAATGTAATTGTGTGACCGGTGATTACTCTGAAATCATGGAAGTTGTTTTCCCCTCTACGACCGACTTAGATGACTTCATTAATACAATTCAACAACGTTTTGGCAAGACTAGTACACAAATTGTTTTCAGTACCAGTGTTGATCATCGCGGCGTTAAACTTACCGCGCCACAAGAAGTAAATAAGACAATCGAATAAAAATATTATGAAAGAAGCTAGAATAGATCAATTGCTCCTAAGCAAGATCCCTTCTAGCTTCTTTTAATTTTTAGTCTGTTTCTGGTTTGGTATCAGGTGCTGTTGATGTATCTTCTTTACCATAGTTATCTAAGTATGCGTTATATTTCTCACGATCAAGCGCACCTTCTGATTCACCAATAACAAGCGTAGCGATTGAGTTACCAACTACGTTAACTGCAGTCCGTCCCATATCGACAAAACGATCAATTCCAGCAATAAAGGTCAGGCCAGCCATTGGAACACCAATTGTTGATACACTAGCAAGTAGAACAACAAATGAAGCCCCAGGAACACCAGCCATCCCCTTACTTGTTATCATTAATACGATTAACAAGGTAATTTGATGCGCAATACTAAGGTGTAAGCCGTATGCCTGCGCCAAGAAAATAGCTGCTAAGGATTGATAAATAGCAGATCCGTCAAGGTTAAAGGTATACCCAGTCGGAATAACAAAAGCAGTGATTCCTTTTTCAACCCCCATATCATGGGTCTTCTTCATCAGCCGTGGCAAGGTTACTTCCGAACTAGCCGTCGTAAATGCTAACATGATTTCATCAAGAATGGCCCGCATAGTTTTCCAATAACGCAAGTGGAAAAGATGGGCCGTTATGCCTAGAACAACAACAATAAAAATAAACATTGTCACATAAGCAATTAAGATAAATAATCCCAATGGTAATAACGCACTGATTCCCATTTCGGCAATCGTCATCCCAATCAAACCAAATACTCCAATTGGGGCAAACTTCATTACCCAGTTAGTAACCTTAAACATTACTTCTGAAACAGCATTTAAGACATCGATTAAAATCTTACCTTTTTCGCCAACAGCGGCAATTCCCAACCCAAAAAGAACGGAAAATAGGATAACTGGCATCATATCGCCATCCGCCATTGCCTTAAAAATATTCGTCGGGATAATAGATAAAATCAATGGCCAAAAGCCACTATCATGCTGGGCAGTCTTTGCTGTCGACATGTATTGCGAAATATCTGTCGCATGTAGTTTATGAATATCAATAAATGATCCTGGATGAGTTACATTGGCCATGACAATTCCTAAGATTAAGGCGATGGTTGTTAATACCTCAAAGTAAATTAAGGTCTTCCCACCAATTCGGCCAAGTTTTCGAATATCACCAATATTGGCAATCCCAACAGTCAAGCAAGAAACAACAATTGGCATTACGATCATCTGGATCAGCCGGATAAAGATTGTTCCTAAGCTCTGCATAACTGTGATGGCGCTATTATTCTTATAAAAAATTACTCCACAAATAATACCAAGAGCTAGCCCAATCATAATCTGCCAGCCCATACTAAGGCGCCCAAAACGATATCGCTTCACTTTACATCAATCTCCTTATGTAGTCTTATTATACTTTAGCACATTTTTAATCACTTTTTAGCAAATTTTAAGATTTAATTTAAGTAAAGCCGAACGCTTAGTGTCATAGCCTGGCGTTTCATTCACTTCAATTTTGTAATTTTAACTAAAGAAAATGCTGAAAATTCCTGCTAGCAATACCAATATGATATCTTTATTAAAGACTATTTAATTGAACAGGAGTAATTTATGGACGCTTGGATAACGGATTTTATTAACCAATTTGGTTACCTTGCGATTGCGTTTTTAATCGCCCTTGAAAATGTTTTCCCACCACTTCCTTCTGAAATTATCTTAACGATGAGTGGCTTTATGACAACAACGACTTCTTTATCGATAGTTGGCGTAATTATTGCTGCTACAATCGGTTCCCTAGCCGGGGCTTTGATTTTATATATGATCGGTCGGCAATTAACTGTTCCGCGACTTGAACGCTTACTTGATCATCGTTTGTTTAAGACATTAGGTTTTCATCAAGATGATGCGCAAAAAGCCGTCGATTGGTTTAATCGTCATGGATCTGGAGGAATTCTATATGGTCGTTGCATCCCCGTTATTCGGAGTTTAATCTCGATTCCTGCGGGGATTGCGCAAACTCCATTAGGGAAATTTTGTCTTCTTACAATCATCGGAAGCGCTATTTGGAATACAATTTTAGTAACTCTCGGTGCGCTAGTTGGTAAGTCATGGAATAAAATTGTAATCATTTTTGATGAATACACAACTGTAGCAATTGTTATTATGGCAGTAGGTTGTCTTTACTTAGCCTATCGCTGGTATCAAAAAAGGATTAAAAAATAAGAAGCGACCTAACTCGTTTTTCACAAGTTAAATCGCTTCTTTTTTAACGTGTTGTTTGGCGTTTAATCAAATGGGTACCCACGACCGTCTTACATGGGTCGTTATTAGGATTTTGCAGCCGTTTAACCATCATATCAACCGCTGCATGTGCCATTTCATCTGTTGCAACATGAACTGCTGACATACTAGGATAAACATACTTAACAATTGCCGTGTCATTAAAACTAATTAACGCTACTCGGTGGGGAACATTAATCTTAGCTTCTTGAATTGCCTTCAATGCTCCCACCGCCATCGGATCATTAGCAATGAAGATACCGTGTGGCAAACGATTTCCTAACGTCTCAATCGCCTTTTTCATCGCTGTATATCCTGACATCGAGGTGTAGTTGCCAGCAAATATAAATTCTGGATGATAAAGGTTTTGTTGGCGCAAGGTGCTTTCAAAATAAAAGCGGCGTAGGTCGGGAACAATTTGCTGATCAGTTGTCTTTTCTGTTCCTGCTAACATTCCAATATCATTAATTCCCTCGTCTAGAAACTCAGAAATTACAGAACGAACCGCATTTTCAAAATCTGGAACCAAACAGTCATATCCAGCAGCAAGACTATCGTAATCAACGAAGACGATATTGGAAGTAACTAGCCTTAATGCTTGTACTTGAGAATTGCTAAATTTTCCAATCGCGATGATGCCCGTAACATCACGAGGAATTTCTTCCATATTGTTCTGATAGATTGGAACTGTTTGAAGACCACGCTGCTGGGCTGCCCGCTCGATTCCCATCCGAATTGCCATGTAATATAGGTCATCTAATTCTTGCGTAAGGGAATACCATTGAACGACTGCTACCCGTTGAACTTGGTTATTGCGCGCCCGTTTGTGCTTGGTATAGTTGAACTCTTCAGCAGTAGCCAGCACTCGTTGACGTGTTTTTTCATTCACGGAAAGCGTCACATCGTTATTTAAAATTCGCGATACAGTCGCAATTGAGACACCTGCTTTATCCGCGATATCGTGTAATGTTACTGCCATTCTGCCTCCGCGCCCCTTTCTTATTAATTAAGATAAAACTATTTTAAAGCATCAACGAATCGTTGCCAACCATCGTTGCCGGCAGCATTATCTTTAAAGACACCTGCATTTTCCAAAACATTTGCAAAAATATTAGCAATTTCTTGTTCCATTACTTCATTAACATTTTCTGTAGTAATGTCCGTCTTTGCTTGAACTTCCTTTGCCCATGTAAGATGACTATCAGCAATTTTATTTTCTGCACCTAGCCAGAATTTCTTAACTTCATTTAATTCATCTTTAAGCCGTGCTGGTAAAATTGCGCGTCCCATTACTTCAATCAAGCCAATATTTTCTTTCTTAATATGCCATAATTTTTCATGAGGGTGGAAAATTCCCAACGGATACTTATCATTAGTATTATTATCCCGCAATACAAGATCAAGGACAAACTTATCACCCTCGCGATGCATAATCGGCGTAACAGTGTGGTGACGAGTATTACCATCATATGCCTTGATATCAAGGCTTTCATCACTATACTGATCCCAAACCTTAATAATATGAGTACCAAGGTCAATTAACTGTTCAGTGTCCGCACTAGTAAGGCGAATATCACTCATTGGCCAATTTACTATTCCCGCTTCAACTGCCGGATAATCTGCAAATGTGAGCGGCTCCTTAATTGAAGCTTTCATCATTGGAAAAATGTGTTTTCCGCCTTGGTAGTGTTCATGAGCAAGCATTGAGCCGCCGACAATTGGCAAGTCAGCATTACTTCCAACAAAGTAAGCCGGTAGTTGTTTTTCAATTTCAACTAGATTAATAAGGGTTTGCCGGTTGATTTTCATTGGTTCATGTTTGCTGTCAAGAAAAATACAGTGTTCGTGGAAGTAAGCATATGGAGAATATTGGAAGCCCCATTGTTGACCGCCAACAGTCATTCGAATAATTCGGTGATTGCTCCGCGCAGCCTGACCGAGTCGTCCTTTGTATCCTTCATTTTCCATGCATAGAGCACATTGAGGATATTTCTTTGCTGTATCATGAGCAGCTGCTGCAATTGCCTTGGGATCTTTTTCCGGCTTCGAAAGATTAATCGTGATTTCAAGGTTGCCATATTTAGTCGGTTTATCAAAGACAACATTTTTCTTAATTGCTGCTACCTTAACGTAATCATTGCTGGTACAAAGATGATAAAACCAGTCTGTTGCCGTTGATGGTGATTGCTGATATTTTTCCCAAAACTTATGATTAACAACTGATGGCGTAGGCGTCATTAAATCATATAATTGGTCATTTAAGATTTCTCGAGCTGTTTGCCCATCTTCAATTTTGCCACGGTCAACGGCAAGGTCGACTAACTGGCTAACAAGTGGTTTATCATCCTTGGCAACAACATCTTCATCGCCGACAAAGCCTCGAACTTTGTTTAAGACATAAATTCGATCTAGTGGTTCATAGGTCCCGCTAGCAATTACTTGGTCAACAAATTTCTCCATTAACTTCATTTTCTCATTCCCCCACTAACTTCATATTATTGTTAGTTCGTCTGCTTATAGCTTATGTGGTCCATCAACAACTTCTGCATCATAGAAGCTAGCGTCGTAGCCAATTTTTTCACGGTAAATTTTACCAACATTCTTCTTGAATTCATCAGCAGCTGACTTCTTAACAATTGCAATGGCGCTACCGGCAAAACCGCCACCGACCATCCGCGCACCAAGACAGCCAGGTTGGTTCCACGCATTTTCTGCTAAGGTATCAAGCTCTTTACCAGTCACTTCATAATCGTACTTAAGCGATACATGAGAAGCATTGATTAACCGGCCTAATTCTTCTAAGTCACCTTTTTCCATTGCATCAATGGCTTTCTTTGTCCGTTCGTTTTCACTAACGGCATGCCGAGCTCGGCGGATCAACGTATCGTCATTAATAAGGTAAGTATATTGGTCAAAGGTAGCAAGATCTAATTCACCTAACTTATCAATGTTGAGTTCCTTATCAAGGCGCTTAACTGCTTCCTCACATTCTTGAACCCGTTCATTATACTTTGAACCTGCCAATGAGTGATTCTTATTAGTACTCATAATCACGATTTCATAATCGCCAAGTTCAAGTGGTAAATACTTATATTCCAACGTATTGCAGTCAAGATAGATTGCATTATTTTCCTTACCCATCCCAACAGCAAACTGGTCCATAATTCCAGAATTTAAGCCCACAAAATCATTTTCTGTTTTCTGTCCGAGCTTAACTAATTCAATCTCATCAATATCAAGGTTAAATTCATCTTTTAATAAGTTACCCATTAGCATTTCGATCGATGCTGATGATGAAAGCCCTGACCCATATGGGAGGAATCCGTGAATATAAAGGTTGAAACCATGGTCAATCTTAAAACCACGTTGCTTTAAATAAACCAACATCCCCTTAAAGTAGTTAACCCACTTTTCGTCTTTTGCGCTTTGTGGTTTTTCATCGTTGATATCAAAGGTGATAATCTTACTGTCTTCTTCCTTAGCTGAGTTTGCCGAATAAATAGCAACGGTCGTATCTTCCCGTGGACCGTATACCCCATAAGTACCGATGCTAATAGCACACGGGAATACATGCCCGCCGTTATAGTCGGTATGTTCGCCGATTACATTGATTCGACCAGGTGAGAAAAATACGTCTTTGCCTGGTTCCTTAAAAACATCTTGATATTCAGCTAAAAATTGTTGCTTATCCATCAGAATAACCTCCATACATCAAACAAACATTAGTAAACTTTTACTAAATATAATTTACTACTATTTTAGTTGTTCGTCAACAAGCGCTTACAAATAAATAATGACCGCAAAGAAAGCGTTTCCTAAAAAAGAGGGGGTTAGCTATAAATTTACAAAATGATACACTAGTTATTAATAAGATGGAGGTACAAAATGAAAGAATATTTGCCTAATGAATTAATTAAAATTGCAACTCGTACCGGCCGGTGGTACGTTAAAAGCCTTAATAATACACCAGTCCTTTATACTACTAACCTTGGGAGCTACCTTCGCTTCCAAACAGATGAAGCAGCGAAATTATATATTCAGGTTCTAGCAAATCAAAACTTCTTATCGCCAAGTCAAATCTTTGCTGTCCGAATTGATGGAAAATCATGGAAACGCTATTGTGCTGATAAGAAATTACTGAAAATTCAATTAACGCCCCATCCCCATACAATCGAAATCATGACTGCCGGCAATGCAGATGCTGACCAAGTCTGGACAGGTGATGAAGGCTTTGCCATCACAGCACTTAAAGTTGACAAGGGGATTATTAGCAAAGCAGCAACCAGACCAGTAATCAATTTTATTGGTGACTCAATTACTGCCGGGTGCTGGGTTGCGGGTAATTCTCCATCTTTTGATTACCGACCGGAATCTAACTATGCAGCAATTTGTGCCGACCTATTAGATGTTGATAGTGTCCGCATTGCTTACTCGGCAGGCGGGGTGATGCGGTTAGCAACCGGTGGTGTTCCGACCGCAGATAAGTTTTTACCCCGAATCGATGAAAAAACAAGCTGGTCCATTAATCAACCAAACTTGACAGTCATCAACCTTGGTGTTAATGATCGCCGCTTTTCGGCTAACCAATTTATTGCAGCCTACGATCTATTTATTCAGCAAGTCCAACTAACTTTTGCTAATACCCCAATTGCAATCATGATTCCCTTTAGTCAAACCTTTGCTACCGAAATTCGTCAAATTGCGCAAGCCCGAGGTTGTTCACTGATTGAAACTGCTGGGTGGTGTCAAAGCTTTACCGATGGCCTGCACCCTGATCAAAGCGGCGCCATCACCAGTGGACACCAGCTTGCTAAAGTTTTACAACCGCTTTTACTGAAATCCAGTGTACAATAAGGTTAGAAATAACGTGAGGAGGAGTCTCTATGGCTAACCAACGATTACTACCGATTAAAAAAGGATATAATTTTCGTGACTTGGGCGGTTATCCAACTGCGGATGGACATACAATCAAGTGGCGGCGAATTATCCGAACGGGGTCATTAGCGCAATTGGACAAACAGGATTTAAAAGTTTTAACATCAATTCCCGTTACAATTGATGTTGACTTACGGGCACCAGATGAAGTAAAAAAGGCCCCTGACCAAGTTCCCACAAGCGCTACATACTATCACTTGCCAGTTTTTGCTTCGGATGAAACAGACGCCTCACACAGCGATGAAGAAATTGCAGCTCAAATGCAACAACCGGGTAATGGCTACCGGCACATGATTGATGTATACCACCGAATGACCACGATTGACTCTGCAAAGCGAGCTTATCAAAAACTGTTTAAACTCCTTTTAAGCAATGATGACGGAGCGTTGCTTTTCCATTGCACGGCTGGCAAGGATCGCACAGGAATGGCTTCCTACTTAATCCTCAGTGCGTTAGGCGTACAAGAAAAGATTATTATGGAAGACTACTTATTAACTAATGTGGTTACCCAAGAATTTCGCAATCAGTGGTTACAAGAGATGCGGAATAACGGAGCAAGCGAAGAGCTAGTGACCAATCGTGCCGCTCTTGCTTCGGTTTCTCCTGACTATTTAAATACAGCCATCACTAATATTAAGAAAAATTATGGCACTATTAACCGTTATCTTTCTAACTACCTTGAAATTACCCCTGCTGAAATTAAAAAGTTACAAGAATTGTATTTAGATTAAGCTAGATTATAATTATTTAAGAGGAGGGATTTTTATGCAAATCTCAGTACCACTAGTTAATGGAATGCTAGCAGATGAATATGGTAAGTATGCTCCTGCCGCGGATATGCTTGCTGATCATCCGATCAAGTCATTTCCAATTCAAATTACTGATGCACCTAAAGAAACTAAAACATTTGCCATTGTCTTTATTGACTATGATTCAACTCCTGTATGCGGCTTTACATGGATTCACTGGCTAGCCGCAAATATCCCAGCATCATTAACTGATATTCCAGCAAATGCCAGTCGACAATTAGCGAATAAATTTGTCCAAGGCAATAATAGTAATGCAGGAGCGCTCGTTAACGGCAACCCGCAAATTACTAGCGGCTATGTTGGTCCGCAGCCGCCAGACAAAACTCACGACTATACGTTAATGGTCTTCGCATTGGATGACTTATTACCATTAGAAAATGGTTATTGGCTTAATGATTTTATCCACGCAGCTAAGGGACATATTTTAGCCAAGGCCCAAGTTGATTTGCCTAGTCGAGCATAAGGAGGATGTTACATATGGAAACAAGAATTTTCTTTAATCCTGGCGATTCAGTTGCCAATATTCATGACTACAATGAAGCAGTACGAAAGGGACAAATTTTCAAACGCGAACGTCATAATGATGACTTAGTAATTGCCAAGGGTCCTAATGACAAAGAATATGCTATCTTTTATGCAAAGGATGCATTACCAGCAGAACATGCAAAGTCGAAACCATACGAAGTAAAACATCGTCTTTAAATAAAAAAGATGGGGTCAGGAATTTCCTGCCTCATCTTTTTTATCGTCCGCCAACGATTGTCGTTGTCTCATCTTCTAATCGTTCAATCAATGTATCAGCATCAGCCTTAAAGTCATCAATGAATGTACTTGCTTGGGGATGGATGCGTCCAACTTCTTTTCCCATAAAGTCAGTAACTACTAAGTCATCACCCTGCCAATTAACATCATCATAATGTCCTTCAAGCGCTTCATCAAAAAATGCTTGGAGAATATCCCGAACAGCATTTTGAATAACAGTTGTCTCATCAGCTTGTTCACCACGAACTTGATGCTGGGCAAGCTGCATCGCTACTTCTTCCATATTTTCTGGAATTTCAACACTCATCATGGATTCCTCCTCGATAAATTATTAATGACGACGAATTTTACGACGTGCTTTTTTACTGAACTTAATTCCTTGAAGCGACTTCTTTTTACGCTTCAATTGTGGATCCATTTGTGGTTTAGCTACCACTTGTTGTTTTTGTTGCATTTCACGTTGACGCTTGAGCAACCGTTTTCGCTCATATTCGCCCCATGGATTCAATAATCCCCGCATAAAGTCTGCTACTTCTTGCTTATGTTCGTCCATCCATGCTTCGGCAACATCAGCATCATCCGTATCAATGCCGTTACTATTGATGAATGATAACACTAACTGTGTTTCTCGTTCATCACGATTTAATGATGCTAACATATCCTCAGATGGTTGCATATTTGCAATTGACTTCAAGCCTAGCTTATATTGTTCCATATCAATATAATCATTTTGTTTCATATATTCAAACAAAGCCTGCGCACTTGGTACAATATTATGAATTTGCTTAATCGAAATATGCGGATCTAATGGCATCATCATCCCAAGAACACGTTGTAAATTACTAAAAGTCCAATGACCAGGGTATTCGCCACACTCTTGAACCATCAATTCTAGAAATTCTTGGATAACATATAGCAATTCAACATTGTCTAAGTCAAGATCGCTAAATTGTGGTGCTGTTGCAATTGCTTTTTGAATATCAGCTAATAAATCCTTGAACCTTTCTGGCGTCCAAGTAATTTCTTTTTTAGTCGCCGCAGCTTTGGCTGGTTTTTGAGTACCATCTACAACGTCATCTTCCTTGCCGTGTAATTGTGCCCACGTTTTATGAGCCTTCCGACATTCATTCATGTTTGTCCGTTGCTCTTCCATTGCCTTAACAATCTTCGCAAGATTGTCAACCTTCAAAAACTCCTGGTAAGCACGCAAAACTGGTACTACCGCAATCCCAAATTGATTAGTTAATGCTGGATCAGCGATAAATTCCCCGACCATGACCGACTTTACTGCTTCTGGTGTCCAAGTAGTATCGGTCAAATGCTGATCATTTGCCATCTGTTTATTAAAACGAGTCAAAATATCTTGTGCATGTTTTTGCTGATTAGCAGATAACTGATGATAGTTGGACGAAGTAAGAAACTGGTCAATATGCTGTTCTTGTTCGTTCATTATCTATTGTCCTCCGTCTTTAAATTGAATTTTCCTTTCTATCATATCATAATTATATCTAGTAAATATAACTAGATTATTAATCTATGAGGAGATATTGGACGAATGCAACGCAAAAAGATTCAAGAAGCAATGAAGAATGTCTATTTTCAAAAAATGACTGCTAACGGTTACCACGAAATTGAGCAGGAGATAGCCGAATTGCAAAAACAACGACCTGCTAAGATTGAACAGTTAAAAGCCGCACGGGCGCTGGGGGATTTATCAGAAAACACCGAATATAGTACCGCTAAACGCGAACTTCGCCATCTTGAAAGTCGGCTACGCTATCTCAACAAGCAACTGCAATACGCGCAAATTGTAACACCTACTAATGATAATACTGTCGACCTTGGAACAACCGTTACACTTGAATTTGAAGATGATGCGGAACAAGAAATCTATCACATTGTCGGTAAACAAGAAGCTGATATCGCTAAACAAAAGATTTCATTCGATTCGCCATTAGGACAGGCAATTATGCATCAGGCAGCCGGTAAAACCGTAACTGTTGTTGCACCGCAATCTTCGTATAAAGTAACAATCATCAAAGTTGAACTATAAAACTGATAAGTTACTTAATAGCAGTTTTTATTACCCTCGAAAATTTTTAAATTTATTAAATTAGTCGATAGGCTTACCACTCCGCCAATTGCGATAACATTAGTCCTCGTTTCTACCAAAAATAGGGGCTTGCATCGAAAATCATGACCCGCTATACTATTAAACGTCGCTTTTTTATAAGCACAATATCTTGTGCCATGATAACCAGTGCAAGGCGAATAAATACAATATATAGTATAGGGAGTTTTATTAATGATTAGCAATTATTTAAAGTTTCTTGCCCACCAGCTAAAGGGCTGGCCCCAGCAAAATTATTACCTCTTTTTCTTTAGCCTCGGTTGCCAAGTTATGACCCTGGTAAGCGCACCAATTACTTGGGTTACTGTAATTACTTTTATTGGAACCACACTTGGCGTATTATGCGTATTAGCAATTAACGCGGCCAAATCAGTGAATGGTTTCCTTGGTATTTTATCTGCAATTTGTTTCATTATCGCTGGCTTTAGCGCTAAAAACTACTTAAGCATTGTTGAACAAATCGCTTATGTTATTACCCTCGACCTCCCCGTACTCCTTTCTGCAAATTGGAATGTCAATATGGCATCAAAAATCCGGAAATTTAATGCTCGTTCATGGTCAATCGCAATCCTTGCAACAGTGCTAGTTTATCTTATTTCCGGATATTTAATTGGTACCTTAACTGATGATCCGCGTCCATGGATCGATGCTATTAGTTTTTCAATTAGTTTAACAGCCGGTGTTATTTGCTTTCTCCGCTTTAATAATCAATATTTCTGGTGGCTGGCATCAGGACTGGCCCAGCTTGTTCTTTGGTTTGTGTCTTACCAACAAGGATCAGCTACCCTCGCAATGGCTGTTAATAGTTCAATCTATTTAATTAATGATGTTCTCGCCTTTACCATCTCACCATGGTACAACGAACGTGAGCGTCAGCGTTTAAGTAAAGAGGAAGCAGCTTACGCTAAAAAGTTGGGCTTAGAATAATAATTAAGCAGCGGGTGAGAGATTTTGGTTTTCTCAACCGCCGCTTTTTTAATACTGCTTATTATATTCATATACTAATTCTGGTTCACGCCCCGTGCGATGATAGGCGTTTAATGCATCGATCTTTGTCATTTCACGATCTGTAAGCTCAAAATCATAAATATCAGTATTTTGTGCGATTCGCTCTTCATGAATAGACTTTGGAATAAATGACACGCCATTTTGTAAATGCCAACGTAAAATAACTTGTGCAGTTGATTTGCCATGAGCAACGGCAATTTCTTGTAAAACCGGTTCTTTTAATATGGCTCCCCGACCAAGTGGACTCCACGCCTGAGTAACAATTTGATGGTCACTGTTAAACTTCAGCAACGGCTTTTGTGTCAGTAGCGGATGAAGCTCAATCTGATCAACGACTGGCATTTCTGTTGCTTGGGTGGCTAAGTACTGTAAATGAATCATTTGGTAATTGCTTACCCCGATTGATTTTGTAAGACCTTCCTTTTTCATCGCCTCAAACGCCCGCCAAGTATCAAAGAATGACCGCTCGATCGGCCAGTGAACTAATAGCAGGTCAACATAATCCATTTTTAATTTATGTAATGACTCTTTGACCGAAGCAATTGCCCTTTCGTAACCCTGATTTTCTTCCGCAACCTTCGTTGTCACAAATATATTGTCACGAGGAATAGCTAAACTTTGAAAAGCATTTCCAACCGCTTGTTCATTCCCATATAATTGCGCGGTATCGAATAGACGATAACCTTCATCATAAGCTTTTGCAATTGCACGATCCATCATTTCCTGTCCATCAACTTTATATAGGCCAAAACCCTCTTGTGGCATTCTATTACCATCAGCTAAGGTCAATATATTATCCTTAATATCCATTATCCACACTTCCTTTTGCCCTATTTTCAAATACCAACTCCTGAATGTCAAATCTCTGTTGTCCATTCATGATTAATTAATGTATGATGAAGAAAATTGATTATTGAGGGACTCACATGGCAAAAATTTTTATTGTTGAGGATAATTTAGATATTATTCATTCCGTTAAAAACGAATTTACGAAGTGGCAATATAAAGTAATCACAGTTAATGATTGGCATAATGTTGCTGGTGAAATTGAAAAAGCTAGCCCTGACCTAGTTTTATTTGATATTACCTTACCAACGTTCGACGGCTTTTATTGGATTCAGGAAGTCAGAAAAGCCAGCCAAGTACCAATTATTGTAATATCCGCCGCTGACATTGATGCAAATGTTATGCATGCTGTTGCTGCTGGAGCTGATGACTATATCATGAAGCCATTTTCGCTGACAGTATTGCTTGCGAAAGTGCAGGCATTACTACGACGCAATTCTCATATAAATGATTCTGAAGAGCTGATTTGGGATACTAATTCATTTAATCCGCTAACTAATGTTCTAACAAACTCCAGAGGAACCGCCCAGCTAACACCAACAGAAGGGGCAATGCTACAAGTTCTGCTCAATCACCGCAATAATACCGTTACCAAAGAAGATCTTCTGGAGTGGCTATGGCAAGGCGGTAAATATCTCAATGAAAATACCCTGAATGTTAATATTAGTCGGTTAAGAACAAAACTTAGTCCGCTCGGCTTGAAGCAGTGCATTCGTACCGAACGGGGGATTGGTTACCGCTTGGTGGTTTAATTATGAATAAGCACTTTTACCAACAACTTTTACGGTCAGTTATTCCCGTTATTACTTGTTATCTCCTTTTAGTAGCATTAATGGGAATATTGGTCGTTCTCTATAACTTGCCGCTTATCTTTTGGGGTGATATCATCCGTTTCTCCCTTCCAATTCTAATTATTTGGCTCATAATCGATACCGTCATTAAACGTTCGCGACAACGCCGCCTTAACATGTCTAATTTAAACGGCTTTATCCCCACGACCCCAATGGAAGCAAAATTATTTAAGTTGCTGCTAACACAACAAAATACCCAGCAAGATCGTATTCAAAAGCTACAATTAATGCAGCGGCAACAATTTGATCATCTTGAATTGTTCACCCATGAAATTAAAAATTACCTCACCAGTCTTAACGCGGCAGCTGAAAATGCCCCTAGCGTCAACAGTCGTGAAGTTAAAAATAATGTTCGTCAAGCTAATTATTACTTGAATTTATTATTGAATGATGAACGGTTGGCAATGGATACTCATGATTTTGACTTTCAATGGATTAACCTTGCAGACTTAGTTAACGAAATTCTCCAACAAAATTCTGCTATTTTTATCCGCAAGCAACTAATACCGCAAATAACCGGGCTGGCAAATATTAGAATTATGACCGATCAAAAATGGTTGCGGTTTTGTATTGAACAACTATTATCAAACGCAATTAAATATTCCCCCATTGGCAAAGTAATTACTATTTCCTGGGAAATAAATTCATTAAAAATCGCTGACCAGGGAAAAGGAATCGCAAGCAACGACTTACCACGAATATTTGAAAATGGTTTTACTGGGCATAACGGCCACCATAATACTGCTTCAACAGGAATGGGTCTTTACCTTGTTAAAAAAGTTACTGACCAGTTAAACTTTAAAATTAATATTTCTTCTAATAACCAAGGTACGACCGCTATCTTAAGTTTTATTCCCGACAATATTAAGCAAGCATAACTAATATCTTACAAAACTGTAAGGTTCTGCACACTTCTGTAAGTAGGAAGTCGAGCAGAACCTTTTTATAATAAAAGCATCAACATAGTTACTAGCAAGTGTGAAAGGAATATTAATATGACACTACTAAATCTTCAACACGTTCAACGTGTATTTAACCAAAACTCAGTTAACCCAGTAATGGCATTAAAGGATATTACCTTTAGGATCGATCAAGGGGAATATGTTGCAATCATGGGTGAATCGGGCGCGGGAAAAAGCACCTTGCTTAATATCATTGCAACCCTTGAGCAAGCCACAAGCGGGCAAGTCACTTTAAATGGGCAAGACCTCGGTAAATTATCTAAAGATGAAGCTGCTCGTTACCGGCGCGAACATCTCGGTTTTGTTTTCCAACATTTTAACCTCCTCGATAGCTTATCTAATCGGGACAATATTTATCTTCCCCTTGTTCTTGCTAAAACACCACTTAACGTCATGCAGGAACGGCTAACTCCCTTAGTCAACCGCTTACGGATTAATAAAATTATCGATCGTTTTCCAAGTGAAATTTCTGGTGGACAACAACAACGAATTGCCATCGCCCGAGCCTTGATAACCCAACCAGACCTTCTCCTTGCTGATGAACCTACTGGAGCGTTAGATTCAAATACTAGTAATGAAATTCTTGAACTCTTTGATGATGTAAATAAAAATGGACAAACAATTATTATGGTCACGCATAGTGCCGCTGCCGCTAGTCACGCTAAAAGAACCCTGTTTATTAAAGATGGGCGAATTTATCATGAGCTTTACCGTGGCGACCTTACATTACCTAAATATCAGCAACAAATTAGTCAAACAATGATGACCCTAACGAATGGTGGTGAATAGTATGTTATTTTTCAAATTAATTAATTCTAGCTTTAAGCGTAACCTCAAAATTTATATTCCCTACCTAATTTCAATGACGATACTCGTTGCAATCAATTATATTTTTAAGGCTGTCGCGGTTAATGATAGTTTAAAAAGTTTACCAAGTGCCAGTGTTACCAAAGCCTTATTAGAGACCGGCTCAACTTTTATTATCCTTGTTACGCTAGCTTTTATGATCTATGTTAACCGTTTCTTATGGCAGCAACGTCATCGGGAAATGGGGCTTTATAGCATGCTTGGCATGACTAGCCGTAACCTCCAGCTCTTAACAATTCTTGAAAAAGTTTATCTTTTTATTCTTAGCTTAATCGCCGGCCTGCTAACGGGAATTATCTTTGACCGGTTAGCTTTCCTGGGCCTTTCCCGTCTCCTAAGAATTGACCGGCTATCGCAGCCATGGATTGAATGGTCTGCTGTCGGTAATACTATTTTTATCATTGGGGCATTCTTTATCCTGCTGATGGTAATTGACCTCGTTAAACTATTTCGGTTAAATCCCAATGAGTTATGGCACCCTGCATCAAAAAATCTTCGCCGTCACGGAAAGTTCTTTACTTTTGCGGGTCTTATGGGTGCCGCTGCCCTTGCTTGGGCTTATTATCTTACTGTGACCGTGAAGCCTAAAATTTCTGCAATCTCAACCTTTATGTTTGCTGTCATCTTAGTTGTTGTCGGAACTTATCTTATTTTTATTACTGGAAGCATTATTGTCCTTAAACTCCTACAAAAAAATAAACGATACTACTATCATCCCCGACATTTTATCGCAGTTTCAGGGATGTTACAGCGAATGGAACAAAACGGTGCTAGTCTTGCAACAATCTGTCTCTTATGCAGCTCAGTCCTCGTTATCCTTTTTACCTCAATCACTCTTTATGTCGGAATTAATGATACTGTTAATTCTTTCGCCCCTAAAGATATTAATATTATTAGTTCCCAACGCCTTTCCGCCCAGCAACAGTCAACAATTAAAGAAGTTGCCAACGAGCATCATGCCCGGCTCGGTCATTCAATAACCTTTACTACTAGCGCACCGCAATATGGTTACTGGAAAAATAATCGTTTTGTTAGCCAAGGAGGCTTGCAAAATATGACTAACCAGACTACTAGTTCAGTTATTACAATGTCTACTGCAACTTACAATCAAATAACTGGAGCACACAAAAAATTAGGAAAAAATGAAGCATTAATTTATTCCCCAGCAAAAAAGCGGAGCGGAGCATTACAAATCGGGACACAAAAGTATCACGCAACAAACCTTAACCACTTTAATTACTACTTTAACCCTAGCCATTCGATCTACTCTCCCATCTTTGTCATTACCAATAACCTACCAGCCAATAACGGAACAATTACCGTTACTGGAATCAATTATCGCCTAAATGGCAGTCGTAAAGCCCATCTTAAGTTTGAAAATGACTTGCAAAGGCGGCTTGGTCTATCCAACCTTGCCTATACATCACGGACCAATATCCGCAGCCTCCTTACTGGACTATATGGCGGAATTGTCTTTTTAGGAATATTAATCAGCATCGCGCTCGGAATTACGACGACGGTGGTTATTTATTTCAAACAAATTACTGAAGGTTATGAAGACCAGTATCGGTTTAAAACAATGCAACAAGTTGGCTTAAGCGAAAAAGAGACTGCTAAAAGCATCCACAGCCAAGTCCTGATGGTATTTATGCTCCCCGTTATCGGGGCAATTATTAACCTTGGATTTGCCATCCCGGCCATTCGCCAGATCCTAATCCAATTTAATTTCTACAATGTCCGCTTAATGATTGCTATTGCTGTTACTATCACCCTTATTCTTCTCTGTCTTTACCTTCTTATCTATGGACTGACTACTAGAATGTACCAAAAAATTGTTACCCAAGCGTAGAAGCAATAAATTGACATTCATCCTTAAAACGGTTACACTTTAATTACTATTTATAAGTACGACTGAATATGAGGAGATGTCGTTTATGAACAACATAACTTCAATAGCTCAACAATCCTTAGTTTGCTGTTGCTAAGCAAAGAGGCAGATTCTTCTGTCTTATTTAAGCATGGATACTTCCATGTTTCTGCTTAGTAACAGCTTTTTATTTTAATTCAATCGAGGTGATATTTATGAAAACTGATCCTTTAAATATCGGGATTCTCAACTTAATGCATGACAAAGTTGATACACAAAAACGGTTTTCCAAAGTTCTCACAGCAGGGCGTTACGAGGTTAACGTTCAATACCTTTATCCACAAATGCATTATCAAGCTCGACCAGTTCCAGAGCTTGTTCAAAAAATTTCCTCCCCACTTGATTTATCCCAAATACATCGGTTTGATGCTTTTATTATTACTGGTGCCCCTATCGAGCAACTTCCATTTAATAAAATTACATATCTAGATGAAGTACATCGATTAATTGATCAATTGGTTACCTACGAGGTGCCACAACTTTATGTTTGCTGGGGAGCAATGGCAGCTGCTAATTATCTTTATGGGATTACCAAAACACCTCTTCCTGAAAAAATTTTTGGTGTTTTTCATAACTATATTCAACACGAAGATCCGTTATTAACAGGTTTAGAGGACGGTTTTCTTGCCCCGCATGCTCGATATGCGGAACTGGACATAAAAAAAATCGCACGCGATCCCCGTTTAATTATTAATGCTACTACTAAAGATAATCGCTTGTTCTCATTTCGGACCCGTGACAAACATCAATATTTCTTATTCTCACACCTCGAATATGGACAAGATGCTTTATTGAAAGAATACTTACGGGAACGAAATACGCATCCTGGCGTTGAATATATTAAGCCGCAAAACTATTTCCGTGATCCGCTTCATATGAAAGATCCCCAATTTAGCTGGCAGCGAACTCAACGCGTATTCTTTGATAATTGGCTTCAAACTGTTGCTAATGATGCAAAAACAAAACAATTAGTAAAGGAGTAAATACTATGACTGAAATCACTAATTCTATTACCAACTTAATTGGCAATACGCCAATCGTGAAGTTAAACCGGGTTGTTCCTGATGATGCCGCTGACGTTTATGTAAAACTTGAATTCTTTAATCCAGCAGGGTCAATTAAAGACCGGATTGCCCTTGCGATGGTTGAAGAAGCGGAGAAAACAGGTAAACTTCAAGCTGGCGGCACCATTGTTGAGCCTACTTCTGGTAATACGGGAGTAGGCTTAGCAATGGTTGCGGCAGCCAAGGGTTACCAGCTTGTTATCACAATGCCGGAAACAATGAGTATTGAACGCCGAAAACTGATGCAGGGTTATGGTGCCAAATTAGTTTTAACACCTGGTGCAGATGGAATGAAGGGTGCAATTGCAAAAGCAGAAGAACTAGTAAAAGAGAAGGGCTATTTTATGCCAATGCAATTTAATAACCCAGCTAACCCTGATATTCACGAAAAGACTACCGGAAAAGAAATCCTTGAAGCATTCGGTAATGATATTCCTGATGCTTTTGTTGCCGGAGTTGGGACTGGTGGTACATTGACTGGTGTCGGCCACGCCCTGAAAAAAGCTAACCCCGATGTCCAAATTTATGCCCTTGAACCAGCCGAATCACCTGTTTTAAAAGAAGGTAAAGGCGGTAAACATAAGATCCAAGGAATCAGTGCTGGCTTTGTACCAAAAGTCCTTGACACTGATGTTTACAATGGGGTTATCGAAATCAAGAGTGACGATGCAATTGCGATGGCGCGTGAGGTTGGTCATAAAGAGGGTATCCTTGTTGGGATTTCTTCCGGAGCTAATATCAAGGGTGCAATCGAGCTTGCTAAAAAGCTTGGTAAGGGGAAGAAGGTTATTACCGTCGCTCCTGATGGTGGTGACCGTTACCTTTCAACTGAATTATTTGATTATTAATTTTTTAGGCATGTAATGAGAAAATTTTCTTGTTACGTGCCATTTTTATGTTGACCGCTACCTTACGTTACCATTTACACTAAGAGCAAAGGAGTGATGATAATGTATACCAGTGGTCAATTAGCCAAAAAAGCAAATGTTTCTATTAGAACGATTCAATATTATGACCGTCGTGGGCTTTTACACGCCCGACGTACCACAAACGGGCTTCGCAATTATAGCAACCAGGATCTCAGACAACTGCAAAAAATATTGATCTATAAAAAGTTAGGATTTACCCTTAATGATATTCAAAAGATTATTAATGATAACGATAACAGTACCCTAAAATCATTAATTGCTCAACGGCAAAACACTATTAGTTACCAAATTAAGGACCTATCAACCCAGCTTAAAAGCCTTAATTATTTCGAAAAGCATTTAATAAAATTTGACGATTTCCCGGGGAATTTTAATCAAGATATTCTTAGTAAGGTACGTCAGGTTAAGAAATTAAGGACCTTGCGAATTTCACTAATATTAGTTGGAATATTAATTGACTTGCTTATATTAGTAAGTATTTTTTACTTTTTCTTACATCTAAGTAATAGCCTATTATTTATTATTGGTATAGTGATTTGCTTGATTTTGAGTTGGGGCATAACCATGTTTTATTATCAACATACTCAATACTTGTGTCCCCAGTGTCACCATGAATTTACAGTACCGTTTAAAGAATGGTTCTTTGCCAAACATACACCCAGTACCCGTTATCTTTTTTGTAGCAATTGCCATAAGAAAAGTTATTGTATTGAAGAATATCGATAAAAAAGCTTTACGAGGGCACTTCCTAGTAAAGCTTTTTGATGTTCTCTTATAAAATTGGCGATAATAACCGTGAAAAGTACTGCTTGAATTTTCGCCAGTTTGATTGATTAGCGAAATATTCAGGCGTAAGCAAGGTACTCTTTTCCATATCTTCTTCAAAAATTCTCTTTAACTCAGCAGTTAGTTCTTTGTTATAAGCAAAGGAATTAACCTCAAAATTTAGCCTAAAGCTTCGATAATCCATATTAGCGGAACCTACAGAAGCGATATTGCTCCCACTAATCATAGTCTTAGAATGGATAAATCCATTATCATACTTATAAACTTTCACCCCATTATTTACCAAGTATTTTGCGTAATACTCTGTTGCCCGATAAACAAATGGATGGTCAGGCATACATGGAATCATAATCCGAACATCAATTCCACTCCGCGCTGCAATTACTAATGCTTCTAAAACCGAATCTTCTGGAATTAAGTACGGTGATTGAATATATACGTATTTGCGAGCAGAGCTAATAATTGATTCGTATCCCCGCCGTATAGAATAGTTTTCGTTATCTGGTCCCGATGACACTATCTGCATTGTCACATCATCCGGATTACCAGTTGGTCCCAATAATTCAAAATTCTTAAATTCGTTTTCAAGATTAATTTTCTCTTTATGAGTTTTCCGACAAGTTGTATTCCAATCCATAGCAAAGCGAACTGTCATCATCATCGTTGCTTGGCCAACAACTCGAAGATGCGTATCACGCCAATAACCAAATTTAGGATCTTCACCTAAGTATTGATCCCCAATGTTAAAACCGCCAATATAACCGATTTTCCCATCAATAATCGCTAATTTACGGTGTAAATGATAATTTAATCGCGGTGTTTGGAAATGAGCTTTTGCGGCTGCAATAAATGCCTGTGCTTCACCGCCCAGCTCTTCTAAATGCTTAAAAAATTTATATGTTGTGCCATGAGAACCACTTAAGTCATAAAGGACCCGCACCGTTACTCCCCGTTCAGCCGCGGCCTCTAAAGCTGCTAACACCCGCTTGCCTAAATTATCGGCATAAAAAGAATAGTATTCAATATATACGTGATCTTTTGCATTATTAATATCATCAATTAACTTATCAAACTTCTTCTTCCCATCAGTAAATACCTGAACCTTATTGTTAAATGTCACAACAGAATCATTTAAACTCAAAAACAGGTTAACCAATTGTCGATCCCGAGAAAGCCGGTTCCCCTTAGGCAACAATTCGTGTTCTTCACTTAACTTTCTTTGTTTTTCAAGATATTTTGTTCGTAATTGTTTTTGCTCATCTTGAATACTAAAGATCTCGTCATGTGAAAGTTGTCGGCCAACAAAAAGATAGAGCAAAAAACCAACAACTGGAAAAACTGATAACACAAGCAACCATGCCCACGTTGACGCAATATCGCGACGGCTCCGGAACACTGTCCAGATCGCAAAGGCAATATTGATCAGCCAAAGGACTTCGATAATGCGACGGATAACGTCCCACGTCCATACGATATTCATAAGCTTATAATCTCCCTATTAGTACTACTGCACTATTATAGCTGTTATCTACTCACATTTCAGCTTTATTTTGGATAAAGGCGCTGAAGAACTACCGCTAATACAATTGCTAATACCCCATAAATAGCTCCTACATAACCAAGGGTAGTAAGACTTGCGATGCCCACAGTTGTCGAAGCTGTAAACGAACCTAATGAAATTCCCACATTAGCAAAGATTGAGATAAGCGATGTCGCTAGCGCTAATGACTGCGGATATTCCTGTTCCGCCACATTAATAAAAACTAGTTGAATTGTTGTTCCATAAACAATTACTACGACACACAACGCTGCTAAAGTTAACATTCCCGTAATCTTATTGCTTAATGCAATGCCTAAAATTAAACTAAGGACTGTCATAATAATAAAAACTGTCGGGAGTTTGTGAACACCATGGTGACTAGCAACAAGTCCAGCTATCTCGTTACCAATAATACTCATTACTCCTAAGATAAGTAATAACCAATTTAAACTTGTTAAACTAAAGCCCATCACAGTTGTAATCAACGGACGGACATAGGTATAAAAGGTATACTGTAAACTCAATACAGCTACTGTAATCCCTATCCCTAAGAGTACTCGCCGATCTTTTAATAAAGATAGCTGTTCTACGATACTCCCCTTAACCTGTGGTGTCTCACGAGGAGTCAACCAAGCTAAAAGGGCAAAAACAATTAACGTCAACCCAGATATAATCCAAAAACTATCATGCCAAGTAAGGAGGGTCGCAATGGTCGTCCCTAGTGGTACTCCAATAACGGACGCAATGCTAAATCCAGCACCAACCCACGCTAGAACCATCGGCCGCTTATCCATTGGCGTGATTAAACTAACAAGTAAGTTAATTAATGAAATAATTGTTCCAGCTACTGCCGCCGTAATTATCCGCGCTAATAAAAGCCAACCAAGTGAAGGTGCGAGCGCCGTTAGTGTATTTCCAATAAAAAAGATCGTCATTAAAATCATCAATAACTTATAGCGGTTCCAATTACTCGTTAGCGTTGTAATAATTGGCGTACTAATCGCATAAACGCCCGCAAATGCCGTTACCAGAAAACCGACTGTTGATAACGGAACATGATAACTACGAGCAATGTCTGATAGGACACCTACAACCATAAATTCATTACACCCAAGCATAAAGGCAACTAAAATAAAGGTCAACGATCGTAATTTCTCATACCTCAATATTATCCCTCCTTATATTTACGATATTTACGCTTTTAAAGCAAAAAAATTTTCTGAAAAAAAAGCAATCCAGAAAATTATAAACGTTTATCAACAAACTTCCAATAGTTTTATGTGGTTTATTAATAAATTTGCGCCTGATATGCTTTGAAAGTTTGTGAATCAAAGCAGACCATCATTACTACATCAACATAATTAGCTGTTAACAGAAAGTCTTTAATCGTTGTAATTGCAATTTTAGCCGCCCGTTCAAGCGGAAAAGCATAAACTCCCGTACTAATTGACGGAAAAGCAACCGTCTTACATAAATGCTGGTCAGCTAGCTGCAAACTATTACGGTAAGAATTTGCAAGTAGTTGGTCTTCATCATTATTGCCCCCATGCCAAACCAGCCCAGGCGTATGGATAATAAAACGAGCTGGTAAATTAAAGCCTCCTGTAATCCGAGCTTCACCAGTCGGACAACCATGAAATTTTTCACAGGCACTGTATAATGCAGGCCCTGCTGCGCGATGAATTGCTCCGTCAACACCGCCACCACCCATTAAAGTTGTATTGGCAGCATTTACGATCGCATCCGCTTTGATTTTAGTAATGTCGCCTTGGATTATATTGATATGGCCCATTAACTACCAATCCTTTCACGTTTTCTAAACTGTGGATATAGCCAAATTAATATAGTAAGCGCAATCGATTTCATTGATACTAAAAATCCTGTTATAAAATCGTAATAACTACTAAAGTAACAATAATTTCAGTTTTTATTGTTATATTCACTTTCTTCCAATCACCATATAATATTAACAAAAGTGCATTAATAGAAAACAAGCCTAATAATATTCCATTTCCCATTTTAAGATTTACTCCTAAAATTGATATAAATTTTAAATATCCTAACGATTGCATTACAAAATATAAACACCCTAAAACATTAATAACATATAAAATACTAAAAATTCGATCTTTCCTTGTCTTAACCAGATGTTCTTCCTTATAGTTATCTATCATCTCGTGATCCTCCCGTAATAAATCGTCTAAACTAATATGGTAAAGATCACTTATTTGTACCAACATGAATATATCAGGATAACTACGGCTATTTTCCCAGCTAGAAATCGTCTTGCGGGATGTTAATAGCTGATCTGCGACATCTTGTTGTGTCCAATTATGCTGGTGGCGATATAATTTCATTTTATCGGCAAATTTCAATAAGTTCTCCTACCTTCATCTTAAATTTATTTCCCGGGAAATTAAGCTTGTTACCACCTTACAAAAAGAGCCCTAAAATGTCACGCTAAGTTACATAGCTATATAAAAAAGCCTGCCATACTATCAGGGTATAACAAGCTTCTAGGTAATAATTACCAAATATGAACCCGATTTTCTGGAGCTCGGTACATCTTATCACCTGGTTTAATACTAAAAGCGGTGTAAAAGTCATCTAAGTTTTCTGCTTGGATATTTGCCCGTAGTTTTTGTGGTGCATGAACGTCAATTGAAAGTAATAATTGCATATACTGTTCTGTTGCCTTCATTCGCCAAATGGTTGCCCAATTAATAAAGAATTCTCGCGCATTAAAATCTGCTTCCGTCTTTGCGGCTTCTAATGCACAGCTGAGGCCACCCGCATCCGCGATATTCTCAGAAACAGTTAATTTACCATTTACTTTCTGACCAGCAAATGGTATACCATCAAATTCCTTAATCATCTTTTGAGCTAATTGCTTAAAATGAGCTGAATCCTCATCGGTCCACCAATTATTAAGGTTACCAAATTCATCAAAAAGCGAACCGTTATTATCAAAGGCATGGGAAATCTCATGGGCAATAACTGCACCAATCCCCCCATAATTTTGACTACTACTTTGTTCTAATGAATAAAATGGCGCTTGTAGAATAGCTGCTGGAAAGACAATAATGTTTTTAAATGGGTGATAGTAGGCATTAACCGTTGCTGCACTCATTTCCCATCGCATCCGATCAACCGGTTTATTCCACCGACTAAATAGTTCCTTGTTAGCAACTACCGTCAATTGATTTAAGTTAGCGATTAAGGACTCCTCTTCATCAACTTTAAATTGGTCATAAAGAGCTGGAATCTTATCAGGGTAACCAACTTGAATCCCTAATTTATCAAGCTTCAAGATTGCTTTGTCCCGTGTGGCCTTACTCAACCACGTATTGTTCGTCAACCGCCCTTTGTAGACCTTAATCATTTGTTCAACCATGTGGTGAACATCGGCTTTTGCTTGCGGGCCAAAGTACTTCTTGCCATAGTAGTCGCCCGCTACTTGACTAAACATATCGCGTGCAAGGTAATAAGCAAATTTACGTTGGCTAACCGGCTTCTTGCTTCCTGATAACGCCCGATTGTATCGACCGTTAATTTCACGCATCTCATCATCAAGATAGCTGGCGTTTTCTCGAATAATCCGAATCAGTGCCCAGCTCTTAAATAGTTCAAAGTTATTTTGCAAAATGCTATTAAGCGCCTTGAAATAATCAGGTTCCATAACAATTACTTTTTCTGGTTTTTCACCAACCAATTGCTCAATAACAGCGGCAATGTCTAGTTGGTCAGTCGAGCTGGCTAGTTCAGCAACACTTTGCGGATTATACATTTTACTATAGTCAGCTGCTTCCTCGGCACTCTTAACATTAGGGGCAAGCAAAGCATCAAACTTCTTGGTATCATCAATAAGCTTAGCAGCCTCTGTTTTACTATAGCCCAATTTTTCCAATAAGGTTGCAACCATCGATGACCATAATTGGAGCAATTGATCATGCTGAGCCTTTTTTTCTTCTTCATAGTAGCTCTTATCAGGAAGAATCAAGGATGGAGATGAGGCAAATAATGCATATACAGTAGCATTCTTCATATCAGCATCAATATCAAAACTGATTGGCGATGGCATCCCCGATAAAATCCAATTTTTCCATTGCATCTGGTAGTCCGCATACGATTCAAGCTTTGCAACACTAGCAAGCATCCGCTTTAACGATTGTGGTCCCACTTTTTTCCGCCAATCAAACTTTTTAGCAAGGCGGTAGAGCTTAATCATTTCATTAAAGCGAGGATCGTCAGCTTTTTCTTTTCCATCTGCATAAGCATCAAAATCATCCATTAACTGCTTATCAATCTCATCAACAAGATCATTAAAGCCCCCAGTTGCCGGCTTGTCATCAGGAATCTTAGCAGTCTTTAGCCATTCGCCATTAACTGCCTCATATAAGTCATCTTTTATTAGTTCGTTATTTACTGCCATTTGCAGCACCTCCTTAAAAGGTTACATGACTATTATACTATGCTTGGCTTACTTTCACGAAAATTTACTTTAATCCATAAATGGTGCTAATAACGTTTTCCTTGCACTTTCTGAAAACCATGAATCATGCTGCATTAATAACTGATTAACTGCCTGATAATCACCAAGATCGATCTTGCCCTTAACTAATCCAGCTATCTGTAACTGACGTGCAAATTGGACGTCAGCCGATTGCAAAACATTCCGAAAAATCGGTTGTTCATCTGGATCCCATCGTTTATTAAGCAACCCCACTGCTCGTTGATATTCTTTACTGTGAGTAAGTACCTTCTGCATGGCTTGCGGATTAAGAATCGTTGTCATTGTTTGTTTCCTTTCATTTCAAATACCTGGCCTGGTGGATTCGCTACTGATAATTGGTCGACCTTAGTCATCATTAACCAATAAACATTCTGATAGTGATAATTATTTATTTCCCGTTCGCCCCAGCCATCGGTGATGATAATCGTAATCCGTCCTTGCCGTGCAACATGGTGCTGACGAAGATAGTCAAAAATACATTGAAAACTAGTACCGCCACCGCCATGCCGGACAAAGGAAATTCTTTGTCCCGGCCGAATATCTTTTTGGGAAGTCACTTTGGCATCAAATGAATAAACTGTTGCTGCTAATTGTGACTGTTGCAGCATCTTTTGGATTATCGCTAACGTCTGCCCTAATTCGTCATCCCTAACCGAACCCGAATTATCAACGAAAATATCGACTGCTGGCGTCAATCGCGTAACTGTTCCTGGTAAATCCATCCGCAATGGTTGGCGGCGATTAAACCGTGCATACGATTCCTGCTGTCCACGCATGATCATGCCAAATTGCTGTTGCAAAATTCGTTGCCAATTAACCGTCTTAGTTACTTCGACATTATCTAATTGTTCTTTTACCTCTCCTGGTAATAATCCTCGATCCCGCTGTGGAGTGAGTTTGTACGCTTGCTTTAATATCTTCTTGAGATTAGCTATCCGCACCAGCTGATTGCTTAATTGCCGAGTACCTGATTCTGTATTTTTCCAGCCGGTATGACTACCCAATGGGCGGTGGCGACCTTCTGCACTAGCTTTACCCCGTTGACCTTCTTTTAGTTTAAAGCCGTCTTGGTACAATTTCTCTTGTTGCTCAATCGGCAGCTTTTCTAACAGTTCCAGATATTCCTGTGAATCTTGTTGTGGTACAATTTTGCGGCGAAGGAGACGCTGTAGATTTCCAAGGGTCATTGTTCCTTGCGGTGGTTCGGCTAAAAATTGATTAACAGCGACATCTGTTGCAATTTCAACCAACCCTTGATGCGGATAATCAGCATACCTCAGCGGGTGTTCCCAAATAATATGTAATGCCTCGTGCTCTAATAACGTCTTTAGTTCATCACTGCGTAAATGTGCCAACCGTGAAGGGTTAAAATTCAAGATCAATTCATTATTTTGCCACGCTAAACCCATAACAGCTGGTAATTGCGGGGCTTCCTTGCGTGGTAACTGTAATAAGATTTCACCACTTAGTCGTCGTTCTTGTAACACGCAAACGATCGCCGAGGTTAGCAACTGGTTCACATTGTTATCTGATTGTCCATGACGAAAACGATTAAAGATTCGTGAAAGAGCCATCAATTATCACCACGGGTTGCAATATGAGCAAACTCTTGGTAAAGGCGGGCTACATTTCCATGAGGATGCTTAATTGCTTGTTCATACATCGGCTGAAGAATAGTTGCTAACTGTTCACCAACTGATTGTGCTATTGCATATTGCCCGTCTGGACTAATTAGTTGTAAATATTCATTAAATAGTTGGGCTTCTTTTTCTACTGCCAAGCCATCCTGTAGCCACGACCGTAATAGTTGAATTTTGGTTGCTTCATCACATGCACTAAATTGTTTTTTCCCCTCTTCTGCTTTCTTTAAAGTTGCGACTGTCAATTCATGTCCCTGAGCAAGAACAAATTGCGCAAACGCAACACCGATTTCATCACCGAGGTCGCCACTAAACAAGTCGGCTGCCAGCTGTTTTTGCATTCCATAAGCTAACAATTGCAATTGATCAAGGTTTCTCGCTACCCGTTCCCAAGCCCGAGGAGTAGGTGCTAAATCCTCGTTATTAGGATCAATAACTAATAACCGTTCTGGGTATTGAGTAAGATATTTAATTACCAACCGATTCAAATCAATTGAGCGGGCCCACTTTAACCATTCATTAGTTGAATTAGTCATTACCAGCCGAACTGTCCGGTCTTTTATTGCCGCATCACCAGTTGCAACACCATAATCACGATCTATAAAGCCTGCCATCGTCGAATCAGGGTTCTCTGCAATTACAATTTTGACAGTTGAAGGTAATTTCAAGGCATTAATTTTTCGTTGAAGCACAAGATTCATGAGTTCACTCTGTACTGCTTGCGTACCACGATTAAATTCATCTAAAAACCAAATAATCGGCTGTGAAGGATGACTTTCAGCGTATTTAATTATACTAATCAAGGTCTCTGAATAACCAAATTGAACATTTGCAAGGCGCCCATAATTTTGCGTTTCAACAAATGAATCGCTAGTTAAAGGCGGCACGGGTATTGCCAAGTCACCTTTCTCGCTTAAACTAACAACCGTTGTAAATAACTTAGCTCCTAGGTTGGCAGCTACTTCTTGGACCAAGGCAGACTTACCGATACCTGCATCACCAACAATATTAGGAACATTGTCAGCAGCGAGAACTAATGGAACTGCCGTTAGTAGCTGTTGGTATGTTAATGACATTCATTATTCCTCCCAACCATGATTTACAATATCGACATCCCTTTTTTTCATATTTGAAACATAAGGATTGCCTTTTACATAGAAGCGACGCGGACTAAGCCCATTAGCTGCCTTTAAGTTAACCCCGATCCGCGCAGTTGTTATAATTTCCCGGGGAATTTTAAAATCCTGAAGGTCAACGGTCAATGCACTTGTTTCCATTGGCTGGCCATCTAAGTCCCGCGAATGAATTCCTAGTGCCTGAACTAATTTTCCTGGCCCATTGGTAATATTTACCCCTGTCATTTGTCGGTTTGCTTCCATTTGTTCGATATTTATGGCAGGTTCAATTCCACGCAACAAAACACCATGTGGTTCTTCCTTATTTTGAACAACAATATCAAAACAATAATGGCCCCTAATTTGGTAAAGATAGATATTACCAGGCATTCCATATAGTGATTCCGAATATCCGGTTCGTCGACCGTTAAATGCATGTGAAGCAGTGTCGTGTTCCCCTAAATATGCTTCGGTTTCAACAATATATCCACCAACTGTCCCCGCCGCGGTTTTATATTTAACCATTTTTCCTAGCAGGTGCTGGGCAATTTCGGTTGTTGGCCGACCAGTAAAAAACTGTTGATATTTTGTTAGCATATTTATTTTCCTCCTGAAAAGAACTATCCTTAACATAACACACTAATTAATTATAAAGGGGATAAGCATATATGGAACTTAAACTAGAACGTATTTATACCAAGCCTGCTGATTTAGACGGATATCGTATTCTCGTGGACCGGATATGGCCCCGTGGAATATCCAAAGCTGATGCACATCTTAATAAGTGGCTTAAAGAAGTCGGTCCCAGTAACGATCTGCGAAAATGGTATGGTCATGATGTTGCTCGCTATCCAGAATTTAAAGAACGTTATTTAGCAGAATTAGCCGCATCTCCTGCTTATTACAATTCACTAAAAGCAATCGTTCAGGATCAACTACAATCGCAAAATGTAATTATCCTTTACGGCGCTAAGGATGAAAAGCACAATCAAGCCGTCATTTTAGTTGAAAAATTAATTCGTGATTTAAAGCTTAATGGTAAATAACCAATTCATATTATTAATTTAGTGTTTTTAAAGGTGTTTTGTTATATAATGATAAATGAGAATTTGATTCATAATTCTCTGATACCCATAGGATAATGTATCTTTATAGTCCTAAAATTCTTCCTTCGAAGTCATCATAGTTTATCCAGATGATTTTTATAGCTATATTGATTCATTTATCCTCATCTTAATTGTGCAGTTAGGATGGACGGGTATTAATAACCCCCTAGTTTCATTTTTAATGAAACAATTATCTGATATGGCGGAAGTCTGTTGTTGAAGTGGTAAACAGGCTTCTGCTTTATATTTTTAAACCAACTTATCAGCCCAACTGCGTCCATCGAGCTCTCCAGATGCATTTTCCAACCGTTGGGCCTGCTTATTCATTAACTGATTTAATGCCCGATAAAATGCTTGATCTTCGTAGGTCGGGCTTTTTTTGATTAAAGTCATTATTTCTTCATGTGCCCATTGCTGATTTTCATTCATTCTAATCATCCTCTTTTTCACGCAGCCATGTAATTGATGCAAATAAATCATCTAATTCTTCTTGCTGATCATTTAATAATGTTAGCAGCTGTTCAAGCTTAGCGCGTTGTACTATGTCTTTCTCTTTTATAATCTTATGCTCTAGCTTGTCAGCGAACCACTTCACATTGCTTTTGAAGTGGCCTAATTTAGGAATTGTTAAGTATTGTTGGTAACGGATAAATAGCAATTGACGTTCTTCATCACTTTGTTGGTCGAATTGATATATTGGAAAAGCAGGAAGATATTTTAATCCTAAGTGATGAGCAAGGGCTTCAAATGGTCGCAATAACTCTGCAATTGTGTACTGTTGGCTTGCTCCGGGTTGAAATGATGAAGCAGCATGACCAACTGTAACAACGATTCCTAATTCACGTCCAGCTACTAGGCGGCGACTAATAAGGCGGCTATTCCAGACTTTATCTAACCATTCTTTTAGAATTGCTGGTGCACTGTACCAATACATTGGGAATTGAAAAATTATCCGATCTGCTGTATTAAGCAATTTTTGTTCTTTTTCTATATTAAATGGCAGAGCAAGCGGATGCCATGTAACGTTACTTTCACATGTGGCAGCCTTTTTTAGGAATGATTCTGTAGATGAATTTTTCAGGCGCGGATGAGCAACTACTACTAACGTTTTCATTTATACTGCTCCTCCAATATTGCTAATCCTTGTTGCAGTACATCATCTGTCACATCAATTGTTAAAAAACGTTGTAATGGCGTCTCGCTGTGGCGGTTCTTAAATGCCATTGGTTCAGCCGCCAAAATAACAACTGTTAAATTATTTTCTGTCAGCATTAATTGACCGGGATGATTGTATTTTCCTTTAGTATGCTTCCCAGTTCGCCATGTGTGAAGCTTGATTTCCCCTTTTTGATCAATTTTTAGTTGATACTTACCACTAGCATCCGGCTCAACGGGGATTCCCGTAAATTTTTGAACATCATACTTATCTTTTTTACCCATAAGTATTCCCCTTTTATTTTTTAGCTTTTTCTTTGCCCTTTTTATTATATTCCTTTCACTTTTCACATTGAATTTGCTTGCTTAAAAAATACTCCCAGCAGTTAGGAACTGGAAGTATAATTAATTACTTCCTACTGTTATCTAATTCCGTTCCTTCATAGTTCTCTATTAATATATATACGTAAAAAATCACTTTTTGCACTTTTAAAATAAGGATGGCTGAAAAAATTTTGTCTTCTCTCAGCCATACCTATTTTATTTTAACGAATGATAATTAGACCGTGACGCGCTAATCATCGCCCGCAATTAGCCAACCACCTTGGCGAGAAGGTTATCCCCCCTTTTTTCATTTCTAATCCTTAGTATCCTTTAAGTACTGAGTTGCTTCTTGTTCAGATAGGTTAAAGCTGCTCATCACTTTTTGTTTGATAACAGCTTCATCAATGTCAAGGGCGCGAAGGGTATGGATAAGGGCATGAATACCTTCAATTTTTCCCTTAGCTTCACCCTTTTTCATACCTTCTTTAATTCCAG
Organism: Limosilactobacillus walteri; assembly: GCF_014830205.1. Taxonomy (NCBI): domain Bacteria; kingdom Bacillati; phylum Bacillota; class Bacilli; order Lactobacillales; family Lactobacillaceae; genus Limosilactobacillus; species Limosilactobacillus walteri. The sequence continues at coordinate 41,015 of NZ_QORN01000001.1, read as the reverse complement.
CGGCACGCGCATCCATCAGTTCTAATTCAAACTTCATAAAGCCCCGTCTCCTCTCTGGATCTTGCTTTACTCTGGCAATTTCGTCCTGAATTGTTGTAATAAACTTACTTTTATTGTCTACTTGATTGCGCATTAAAGCAAGAAAGTCCTTGATCGGTTCCTCATCTTTTTTAAATTTTTTCGCCAGCGCATTAAAAACCACCACTGTGCGTTGATCGCCAAGCTTGAGGGTCGGATCACGGCGACATGTATTTTCAAAGGTGTACCGTGCCCAGCCACGACCATAGTAATCAAAGTCGCAAAACATAATGACATAGGTTGGGTGATCACCTAGGTCTTGGTAATTTTTCCCGGGTAATAATACGCCATGATCGATCTGTTCTTGATAATACCGTAAACGATAAGGCAGATTCTGTTTATCTGCTACCTGCATTTCAATGACAATAATATTGCCATGCTCATCGCGAACATACACGTCATAGCGGACACGGCGAGCTGCAGCCACATTAATGTCCTTTTGCGTCACCAGCTGCACGATTTGCGTTGCTCTTAAACGGGGCAACGCGCGGTTAATTAGCTCTAAACAAATCGCTTTGTTTTCCATGACCATCCCAAACAGCGGGTCGCTGGTAATCGTCATCTTTTCCCAAGTTGCCAATACCGTTGCAATATTCTTTGCTAAGTTTGTACCCATAAGTAATTTCTCCCGTATTTTATTTTTGAGGAAGTCCCTCTAAAATATATATACGTAAAAAATCACCTTTTGCACTTTTATTTAAAACATTCGTGCTATTAATGCACATAACCAATTCAACGTCTAATTAAAAAACAACCAAATTGCTTTATTGATTAGCATTTATTTAAAACAGACTATAATAAAGGTGAAAGGTAAATCTTCTTTAGTGGGTAACATATCTATCGTATGTGTAGGTACAGATTTGAAAGGGGATAATACTATGTTCAACGTTATCTTTTGGATTCTTGCAATCTGGTTCGTAGTAAACGTTGTATGGATGTGGTTTGCTCTTGACAATCAAGTTCTACAAAAGACATTCGCATGGATTAATGTATGTGCAATTGTAATTGGCTTTTGGGTATATTACGGCATGACGCACGATGCTAGCGCGCTTAACGGCTGGTTCCTTACAATGAATTGGGTAAACATTGCCGTTGCCGCTGTTCAATTCTACTTTGGTTATCGTGAAGACAGCATTACCCACAACGATCACAAGACCGCTTGATTTACTTTTCAGCTAAGGGGCTGTGACTCTTGCTAGTCATGGTCCTTTTTATATTAAAAAATCCAAGATAAGCAATAGGCCTTCTTGGATTGATCACCAACTCTCGCTTACGCTATTTAGTAACATCTGCAGAAGAAGGTCCATATTGTGCCGTATCTTTTCCTTCGTACTGAGTATAAGTTCCACCATTCAGGCTTCCGTACTGAGCTTCAATATGGTATTTATTTTTTTCAGTCTTAGTGACTATAAATCTATCCTCCCCCTTTGCTCCAGGATAAGTAACCATTATATAACCACCATTGGAAGCTGCATTGCACTCTCATAAGAGAAATCAGTAAATCCACCTTTTTCAATTAAACTAGCCGCTTCATCAAAGGTCATTTTCTCTGGTTCATTATTGGTTTCACTTTCATTTGATGTATCGTTTCGTTTAGCGTTAATTTGTGAATCCAAGGATACATTTTTTATCATTGCCCCAGCATTATTTTTATTTGCCAGACTTACCATTTCATCAGTTGTAAAAGGTTCTTTCATGAAGCCGTTATGATTATCAAGAATATATGTATTATTACCAACTATCGTATAATAGGCACTTCCCTTTCCTTCTTTCAATTTAACCGAATATAATATCTGGGCCCCCGCTGGAATATCACCTCTTATCTTAAACCTATCAGCATCATTTATATTATATAAAGTCACATTTATCTGTTGCCCTTTCTCATCTATCTTCCTAACATAATTCTGATTATTCTTGACACCACCATAGTACATAACTAATGCGGCATTTTCTTGCGGGGTTAAATTATTAGCTGCTAATTTCACAGGACTCGATGATACTTTATGATCAACACTTTTTTCCTTTTGTATTACTGATTGCGTATTCTTATTCTGGCTTGATTCGTTGTGCTTTCCACATCCTACTAACAATATACCTGCAAACATCGTAACCACTAACAAAACCATTTTCTTCATTATCATCTATCCTTTCTACTATTTCTTACTTTAGTTTAATAATAAAAAGGGCGCTACATCTATCCGTAGCGTCCTTTCCTATTAACTTTAACCCTTAGTTTCGATTCCCGACCGCATTTAATACTGCTTCTGTAAGTCTAACAGCGTTCTCATCATGTTCTTGCTGTCCCTTAGCAATAACTGAATCTAAATGTAATTCGGGCTTATCTAAAAACTTATCATCAGAATATATATAAGCAATGTCTCCCTGAGCATTGTAAACCTTGATTTCCCAACCAGTACCGAAATCTTTAATAAATTTTTTATTTGAAGAAATCGTATCACAGATTGGTTCTATTTCATCCCCTGTAACTAGCAGATTTCCTTCACCATCTTCATGTCGAGTAGGGTCACCAAATGTTCTTGTAAGCACAGAAATATTATCTTCAATATACGAGCCAATGTTTGACTTCAATCGATTACTAAGTTCCTCATTCATTTGAAGATTCAACACTTTTTTATGGGTATCAACACCAGCTATCTGGAACTTACTAAACAATCCACTCATGGATGGGGTCTTTTTACAGGCTTTTGATATCTCATCCACAGCCTGCTCATCCCTTTGCTGTTCATAAGCCTTGTGCCCTATTATTATCACCACCAAAGCACAAACTACGCCCAATGCTATAATCAATAACTTCCTATTATTTTTAATAAAATTTCTCATTTTGTCTTATCTTTACTTAGTACCGTTTCTTTCGCATTAATCCTAATCCAAACATTGCACTTACTGTCCCCATCGTGATTGCTAGTAATGAATTAGTGTTTCCTGTTTGTGGTAATTTAACATCATGTTCATTATTAGAACCGTGATTACCTTTGTTGGTAATATTGGCTGTCAAATTTTCATTAACAAGACTATTATGCAATTCATTAACTGTAGTAGCAGGCATCACAATCTTGGAATTAATTATTGCATCATGATAGTCACTAGTTTTAGTAAGATTGTTTGTAGAGCCAGCATTAACACTCTTTTGTGTATTTTTGCTTACAGTGTTATTCATGTCCAAATTATTAACTGTATTCGTATCATCAGCCTTATTCACTTTTTTCACCCCAGCATCGCTACTTTGATGATCCGTTGATTGTTGTTGGTCGTCATGTTTAGCTGGTGGCAAAATAACAGTGTGATCGCCGTTACCAGTTTGAATCGTATCGTGTGATTTATCTGTGTCAACTGATGCCAATTGAGCTAATTCAGCATCAAGTTTAGCTTTCAAGTCGTTATAAGCTTTGAGATCATCAGCCTTTAGTTGAGCTAATTTATCAGCATTAGCTTGAACAAATGCTTGGTGAGCAGCTTGAAGCGCTTTGATTTGTTCTTGAACAGCAGTATCGTCAACACCTAACTGCTTAACCTTAGCTTCATAATCAGCTTTTGCTTGAGCAGTTAATGCAGCGATATCTTGTTGACGCTTGGCTTCGATTGCAGTTAACTTAGCTTGATTAGACTTAACTAAGGCTTGATACTTTTGATTGAGTTCTTGCTTTAATTTAGCGACGTTAGTTGTATCGCCTTGAGCATTAGCAATCTTAGCGTCACGTGTCTTAGTGGCCTGGTCAACGGCTTGCTTTAAGGTAGCGTCGGCTTGCTTGATAGCGTTATCACGAATGGCTTCAAGATTCTTTAAATGATCCTGATGAGTTTGTGATAATTGTTGAAGCTTGTCATTAGCATCAGCAGTTGTTTGCTTCAGGTTGTTTTGAGCGGTAGTTAAAGCGTCAGTATATTCCTTTGGCGTAACAGTTTTTGCTTCAGTATGTGAGCCAGTACCGTTCTTTTCGTATGAAACAGCAGCTTCAAATTCAGGAGCAGTTACATCTGAACCTAGCATCTTGTCAAGGTTCGTCTTAAAATCATTGTAGTAATTAACAATCTTTTGATCAGGAACAGTAGATGGATCAACTTCAGCAAATAAGCTACGAGTGTTAAGTTTACCGTCAGCATCATGCGTCATATGAATGCAATATGGATAAAAAGAAAATGGGTCGAAAGTGAAGGCGTACTCGCCATCTGTAAAGCCATGACTATCTTCTTGAGGTGTAAGCTTTTGTAAGCCAAACGAAATGCAATTTAAATCAGCATGCAGCATGCTTTCAGCATGGCCGCCAATTTTCATAGTAGCTGGATGAGTGTCGTATAATTCACCGTACCACATGTCTTGGGTCATATTATAGAGGCCGACTAAATACCCCAGTAATGTTAGTTGCTTGTTTTTATTAAGATATGGAACCATCGTTTCAAGATTTTCCGTATAATACGTACTAGCCTGCGTGCTATATTCACCGAATGGTGCTTGCTTTTGCGTTGTGTTATAATAATCATATAATTTGGTACTCGTTGGAAGATTTGTTTCATCACGTGTTGTAGGGTGAGTACTAGATGACATTGTGTGTTCATCATTGGTTAATGAGTTACTTTCACGTTCTTGAGTAATTTCTTTACTTAATTGCTGCATCGCATCAGTGAAATGTAACTGTAATGGTGCAGTATCTGCTGAAAACGGATTAATAGTACTGTTGTTAACATGTTGGTAAACGGCCGGCTCGTTATGATACATCCAGTCACGATAACCGTTAGCCCAACTAGTGGCAAATAAACTAATAATTGTTTTTTGCCGATCGGTTAATGTGCCATTAGTAACAACTTCCGATGTGTCAATATCAGGATTATAAGCAATTAAACCTGGTTGAAAATCGGTCGGCATTTCAGCAATGCTTGATGGCACATCTTTCACTGAATCAGTAGCACCTATACGTGAATAACTCCCTAATTGTGTGTTCAAATATATATCATTATCGTTGTGATATTTGTTTTTCCAACGTGAAATAATAGTATCAGATACATATGGATTAAATTCTTTTGCATCTGTAATACGTTTAATGTTTTTCTTCTCACCGGGAACCGTGACCGTTTCAGTAGTTGTATGATCTTTAACAGCTTGTTGAGCTTGGTTGACAACATTTTGAGCAGCGGTTACACCGTTCTTAACTTGCTGTTGATTGGCGTTGTACGTATTATTTTCATTGTTAACGTTAGCAGTATAGTCCGCATTAGCGGCAGATGTAGCTAGTTGATGACTAGCATTAGCGTTGTTAACAGCAGTTTGATATTCCGCATTAGCGTTGCTGATGGCGGCAGCTGAATGAGCAGCGGCTTGTTGAGCTTGCTGTTCAGCTTGCGCGATTGTAGCTGCGTTTGCTGATTGCATTTGAGCTTCGCTAGCCGCGTTAGCTTGTTGAGCGGCGCTAGTAGCGGCAGCAGCCGAATTGTTAACGGCTTGTGTTTGGCTAGTAATAGTTGAAGTCATTGCATCGGAAGCAGCTTGAATTTGTTGAGCTGCATCTTGCTTTTTTTGAGCAGCTTGTGCTTGAAGGTCAGCGATTTGTTGACTTGTGGCATTAGCACTTTGTTGGTTAGCTTGCGCGTATGAATTAGCAGCAGTAGTTTCTTTAGCCGCATTAGATGCAGCTAAATCAGACAACTGTTGTTCATTTTGCGCTGCTTTTTGCTGATAAGCACTTTGACTAGTTTGGGTAGTTTGCGCATCTGTTGTCTTAGCCGTAACTTCATCAGCATGAACGGAAGTGACGCCTAGGGCAGTTATAGCCACCACGGTAGAAAGTGCCATTGTACATAGATATTTACCATTCTTAAATAATTTGTAATGTAATTTTTGTTCCATCTCAAATATCCCCCACTCTAATTATCAATAGCTTTTGAATATTCATATATTCGTGATTGCCCGTCTGGCGTTGTTACAATATCGGTTCCTAATTGATAACCATCGGCCGTTTGTCCTGACATTGTAATATGATGAGTGTTTCCTTCAGCATCAACCGAGGTACTTTCTGCGTTAACCGAGTTATCATTCGAACTGTTACTTTGTGCATTATCTTGTACAGATGAAGATGCTGCGCTTGGTTGTTCATCACTTGTAGCTACTGATGAATCAGCCTGTGATGAACTAGACGAACTACTACTAGAAGCCTTCTTTTGATGGTGTTTAACTACTTTTTTCGATGAACTTACGCTACTATTTTCTTTGCTTGTCGAATTTGTAGAATTGCCACAAGCAGCTAACGATAGCGCAATCGTCATCGTAGCAGTTATCGCAAGAAGTTTTTTCATGTCAAAATCCTCCATAAATAAAGCGCCCTATGAATATAGTGTTATTGGGCAAAACTAGATAATTTATACAATTCTCCGTTTAAAAATAACACTATATTAATAGTTTGCAATGGTGATGGCTTCTTATTTATCGTGTAATACTTTTCATAATTACTGTTATTTTAGTAATATATGTGATAGGTAAAAAATTTTAAAAGCAATAATTATTTAAATTTATTATTATATCGATAACTATTTATATAAAAACACATGCATTTATTAACAGTTTTTAACTTTTAAAAATATTTACAAATATCGTTATATCAGTAAATTTTTTCAGTTATCTTTAATAAAAAAGAAGGTGACTGTTATCGCGGATATCGGGGACAACATGCGAGCAATTCGAAAACATCTCGGGGTAACACAAGAGCGTTTAGCTGAATTAAGCGGCTTATCCGTTAACTTTATATCTCGTCTTGAACGAACAAGTGACCAAAATGTAAGTTTAAAATCCTTAAAACGAATTGCGGCCGCTTTACAAATATCAATTACACAACTACTTGAAAATACAGATTTTAATAACAATGAACCTTCTGAAGTTCAAACTAATTTTTCTAAGATTGATCAGCTTTGTTTTGAACTTAAATCAAAAGATCCTAAAACAGCAATTGAATTAACTGATTCATTTTTAAGAATTCTTAAATACACAAAATAATTACTTAAACGCAAAAATCCCAAGCTATAACAGCTTGGGATTTTTGATATTCGAGGCTAATCGCCTCGCTAAAACCTTTGAAATTAATTCAAAGGAGTTATTCATATGATTTTATCGCAAAAACAAATTGTCCCGATTCTTGATGAACTATTACAAACGGCATGGCAAGAGCACCAAAAGCAGCTACCACTAGAACATGGTCACATTAAGCCAGCTCAACTAGCACAATTTGAACATAATTGCCACGACCTTGCTACTATCGTCAACGACCTGCAATTACTCCTGAGCTTACCAGCTGACACAACTTATTACATTAAATGGCAGGTGACAATTTTTGAAGAACAATTACCAGAGGTAGACCTCCATATCCGCCCTATCACGCCCGCTTCACATCATCCTCTCACAATTTCACCACGACTGCTAGCCCTTTTCACCGACTATTTCATTAAGGTTGGCCGCATCCCTAACCCGTGGCTCATCAGTTAACTAAAAAAGCTCCTCAATTTGAGGGGCTTTTTTATCCTACTCAAGATCCTTCAATTCAACAGAATCTCTCGTATGCAGCATTATTAGATAATAGAACAACCCAATTACAAACCATGTACATCCAATTACCTTAGCAAGTATGTCCATATTTAGTAAAACATAGGCAATAATTACAAAACCAATCAATGGCGATACAAGATGTTTTAGGTAATCCTTTGAATGCTGGCGTCGAAGATAATAATTGATTACAGAAACATGAATTACACAGAATGATACCAAGGCGCCAAAGTTAACTAATGCAGATAAGACGTTTGCTTGATTAACAAAGATTGCCCCAACGATTAATGAAACAACACAAACTAAAATATTAGCAGCATATGGGGTCTTATATTTAGGGTGTACCTTTGCTAAAACAGTTGGCAGGTTATGGTCGCGAGCCATTCCAAATAAGATCCGTGAAATTGCTGCTTGAGCAACCATGGAATTAGCAATCCCCCATGAAAAGATTGTCGCTAAAATCGTCATGATTTCGAGCGGACGACCACCAACCGAAAAAGCAATTTCATAAAATGCCGTATCCGCACTCTTAAATGATGTGTAATCCGGGTGCAGCAAGGCCGCAATATAAGTTTGCGCGATAAATAACAGTCCGACTACGAATAATGCTAACATGATACCGCGGCCTACAGTTTTATTACCACCCTTTGTCTCTTCAGCTAGGGTACTAATTGCGTCAAATCCCAAAAAGTTCAACACACAGATTGAAACAGCCGTAAAGACAAAATTAAGGTTAAAATCTTGGGCAATATAGAAAGGCTTAGCAGTAAAGCCATCACCGACACCATGCATGACGCCATAAGTTCCGCAAACTAAAAAGATTAACAACACAGCCAGTTCAAGGCCTAGAAAAATAAAGTTAGCCCTATTAGTAAATTCAATTCCCCGGATATTGATGACAGTATTAATAACAATAAACGCAATTACCCAGACATATGGCGGAACCCCTGGTACCAATGTCCGCAACGAATTAGCCGCAATTACATAAAGTAGCGCTGGCGCAAATACATAATCAAGCAAAATCATCCACCCAGCTAAAAAACCAACATGTTTATTAATTCCACGTTGGGCATATGCGTAAACCGATCCTGCTACTGGAAACGCCTGTGACATTTGCCCATAACTCAAAGCAGTAAAAAACATCGCAACTACCCCAATCAAGTAGGCAAGTGCAACCATCCCCTTAGCAGGCGTAACTACTGAGGCATAAATTCCAAACGGTGCAATCGGGGTCATAAATACCAGCCCATAAACAACTAAGTCCTTGAGAGTCAGTCGGCGGTCGAGTTGTTGCTGGTAGCCCATCTTTTCTAGCATATTATCAGACTGTTGCACATTCACTCACCAAACTTTCCTTGAAAAACATCTGTGAAATAGCGACGCAAATTAGTGAAAAATACTTCTGGATTATCAACCATGTGGTTATGACCACCATTCGGCGTAACAACCAACCGTGCATTAGGAATTGATTTTTGCATCCTTTGCGCTGTCGTAAGCGGCATCGTTTCGTGAGCCCCAAAGGTCAATAACGTCGGCACCTTGATATTATGAATATCATTGCTTCGATCCCATCCATCCAAATCACCGTTGATAATAAATTCATTGTCACCTTGGAAGGTGTTATAAACCGGCTTAGATTGAATATCAATTTGGTGACTCATCTTGGACGGTTGCTTGCGGTTCACATACTCTTTATACATATGGTCAATATATTTACGGTATGCCGGATCTTGATAATCGCCGCGCCGTTCTGTTTCACTCATATACGCAACTTGATAAGGGGCAAATTCATCATTAAGAATTTCTTTTAAGTGCGTTACATAGTCAGCCACATTATCAATCATACTGATAATGATTAAGCCCTTTAAGTGTTCTGGATAGCGGAGCGCATACTCCATTGATAAAAGGCCACCCCATGAATGCCCGGCTAAATAGAATTTTTCTAGACCCAGCTTTTGGCGGACTTCCTCAATTTCACTAATGTAATACTCCATATCCAAATATTGTTTACGGATCTGTGGGTCGCTCCAGTCCGGCGTATCCGAATACCAAGAGCCAAGCTGGTCGTAGGTATGAACGGTAACCCCAAGTGGTTTTAGCTCTAATCCAAATCTTTCGTAAACTTCATGTGTATCTCCGGGACCACCATGCAAGCATAGCAAGTCTTCTGAACCCGCCGTATTTTCTGAATGTGTCCACAGGTGATACCCATTATTTAACGTCATAATATGTGTGCCATCCCACATAAATCTCTCCCTCTTTCTTTTATTAAATTCAGATTAAAGAGATTATAGCAAGATTAAAATTAAAAACAACAGCTAATTTTTTATTAGTGTCGATTTGATGAATCAAAAAATAGTTGCGCTTACATGATAATCATGGGATTAACAACGGTAATTTTTATTTAAAATTAAATTTAAATTTTATTTTTAAAGCAAACCGAAGCTAGCAGCTGAGAAAAATTTTGTTATTCTCAGCCGCTAGCCTCGTTTCTACTCTAAATTGTCTTTTGAATTTAATTATTTCTTGTCATGACCTACTTCTTCCCAAACAAAACTGCCATCTTTGCTGCAACTTCTGGATCAAGATTATCTGCCAGCGTACTTTCCGTGGTCTTTTGTTCATTTTGTTGGTTTGCAATTGTCTGTTTGAGGTCGTCGATAACCGCTTGTTCACCAACTTCAATCGGGTTGACCGTTAAGCGGCCACCAGCAGCATCAGCATGCCCACCCCCGTTGAAATACTTCTCCGCAAATTTAGCAACGTCTAACTTGCCATTGCTACGGAGGGAGATACTAACCGGACTAACCACTAAGGCTGCATCGACCTCTGGATGCTCTTCTAATAGCTCATGGGCAATTTCAGACTTGTAATCACTGGCATACACTACCCCGAATTTATGACCATCAAGTTCGGCAACTAAAACATCTTTCAAATGACTCTTAAGATACTTTGCCCGCCGTTCATTAAGCGTCCGAATCAATAGCCGGTTAGCTTCTTGATACTGTTGCCAACTAGCATTGAAAACATTTTGCACAAACTCTTCTGAATCTTGGAGCGGATAGAACCAAAAGAGCTGGTCAAAATCGTCGGCATCAATCCGTTCTTGCTCGGGCATCTCCGGATCATTTTGCCAATCCCAGGTATCATACGCCCGAATCAGCTCTACAAGGTATGCCAATTCCGTTTGCCGTTGTTGTTCAACCTTATCAAATTTTGGTTGCGTCTTTAGCCAATCCCAAACTAAACTTGTTGCACTCGGGTTAACCGTTGGATCAGCAGGCGAGATACTATTAGCGGCATACTTTTGCCGTAATTCCGCTTCACTTTCATGGTGATCAAAGACGAGCCAATGGTTAGCAAAACGTTCATTAAGCAACTTAAAGGAGTAATCACTATCTGGCGTCATATCCATGATATAAACATCGGTAAAACGGCTGGCCTCTGCTGTTTGCATCCAGCGGCTCAGTTCTTCATCAATCCGTCCTGCCCCACAGTTAGTCATCTCAAATTCGGTATTTTCAAACATTACCGGTTGAAGCGTCTTAAGTAATAATGGTGCTCCAAAACCATCCAAATCATTATGAGAAAATAATTTTATTAACCGTTGTGCCATTTTTTATCCTCGCAATACTTATTTTGCCTTTTATTATACCGTAGAAAGGCGCCTAAACTACACTTAATTACTGACAGCACACTAACATACTGCTATCATTGAAGTTAGTAGCTTATTTTAAGAAAGGAAATCGTCATGCAAATTTATGATTATCGTCAAGAATTAATCGATCTTTTAAACAATACCTCTGCCGATCCGCAAAGTTTATTGCAGACGCAGCGGAGTTTAACCTTGATCCTTAACATCCTCAACCATTACCAACAAAGTACACCAGTAAAGAAGACAACACCCCGCTTTGTGCAACGAAAAGTCCAAACGACGGGGAATGAACTGTCTCCCCATGCCCGTAAGACTTTAAGATCCCTTCTTACCGGGCCATCAATCGACGAAGAAAAAGTCTCCGCTTCAACTACTCCGGTATCGGACGAGCCTGTTGTCCCAGTACCAAAAGAGCCTACCGAAGAAGAACGGCTGGCCGCGGATAATCGGTACATTGTTCACCGCAAACTAAGCGGGGCGGAGATTAACCATCGATACTATTCGGAAGCCCTCCTCCACTCGCTTCCCTTCCCAGTTGAAGATGGTGATATCGCGCAATTAGATTATGACCAAAAAGTTCGTGGTCTTCCTGTTATTCGTCGGATTACGGGAGATCACCTTCGCGAATATACTTCTGAAAAAATTAATGTCATTGAGTATGGGGAATTAAAACAAGTTGCTGGTTCGGATGTTCTCCAGATCAGCAATACCATTAAGGGAAATTCAATCGTGGATGAAGCCCCTGAAAATACCATTGTGATTGACCCCTTCAAATATCCGGGACGGGAAATCAAAGCGGGAATGGTTATCGATTATGCATACTATGACCGCGGCAATGGTCTAGCAGACGCAAAAGATGGTTCCATTCGGTGGATTCATGAAAAGAAAGATTACGATACAACTAAGCAGCCAGCTAAACCAAAAGTCGTTAAAAAACCTTCTAATCCACGGCACGACTATGAAAAGAAACTCGATTACGACCTGCACCAGCGAAAGGTCCTAGTCATCACCGGCATCCGTAATAAGGTTAAGGGGCTAAAACCAGTAATTGATAAACACCATGGTTTATTCCGTGGTTTGGATGCTTCTGCCGAAGAAAAAGTCTCCAGCAGTAAATTAAAACGGGAAATCCGGGACGCTGACTTTGTGGTTGTCTGCATCGATGCCATCCACCACCGCATCAGCCAACTTGCCAATCACCACGCTAAACGTTACGAAAAGCCGCTTGCGATTGCTAACGTCACATCTAATACAGCCGTTGAACGGGCGGTTGCCCGCGCGCTGAACGGTGACCCGGCCTATGCGGAAAGCAGCGAGGATTTGAAAAAATATAAATAATTTTTAATTTACTGTTGACTTTTATTAAAAATCAGTTAGTATTAGTTACAACAATTTAATTATTCGATCGCAATGAGAAAGAAGAGTAGGTTAAACGATAACTTCAGCGAGTCTCGGTTGGTGTGAGGAGACAGTTTTGACTTTAATTGAAAATCACTTTCGAGTCTACAGCTTAAATACCAGTAAGCTGTAGTGGTTACACCCATTATCGTGTCAGCGTATCGCCAGCAATGGCCGTACGTGTGAGGTATTGTTAGCAATAGCAATACAAAGATAGGGTGGTACCACGCTCAGCGTCCCTTAGCCAGTTTGGCTAAGGGACTTTTTTGTTGGGATCAGATTAGGAGGAGAAAACATGCAAGATTTAACATCGCGCAAGTTAACATTCAAAAACTATTTAGTTGTTGCGTCGTTACTTTTCGGATTATTCTTTGGGGCCGGAAACTTGATTTTTCCACTACACCTTGGACAATTAGCCGGTAGTCATTGGGGACCGGCAGCCGTTGGTTTTCTAATCACCGGGGTGTTACTACCGCTACTATCAGTATTAGCTGTTGCTGTTACGCGGGCCGAAGGGGTCTTCGATATCGGTCGGCCGCTCGGGGTTGGTTTTGCCCTTGTGTTCATGGTTCTTATCCATGCCACTATCGGTCCATTATTTGGAACTCCACGGACTGCGACCGTTTCATTCACTGTTGGTCTTGCACCATTCGTTGACAAGCAATACCAATCATTAGCATTGCTATTATTCTCAGCACTATTTTTCGCTGCTGCATTCTTCTTTTCATATCGTGAAAATGACATCCTTGCTAACATCGGGAAGGTATTAAACCCTGTCTTCTTAGTCCTTTTATTCCTTGTTTTCGTTGTTGGTTTCGCCAAGCCGCTTGGTAACCCTGCTACTGCACCAACGACCAGTGCTTACGTTCATGGAGCTTTAACTAACGGTTTCCTTGAAGGATACAACACAATGGATGCTCTTGCCGGTCTTGCGTTTGGGGTTACGGTTGTTACTGCTGTTCGCTCAATGGGTCAACGCACCGAAAAGGATGTTTCCAAGGTTGTTGCTAAAGCCGGTTTACTTTCGATGGGGGCTGTCGCTTTTATCTACTTATTATTGATCCTTCTAGGAGCAATGTCACTTGGGCGGTTCAAGGTCTCTCCTGATGGCGGGGTAGCCTTTAACCAATTAGTTAACGCTTATGCAGGGGCTTTCGGTCAAATCGTTCTTGCATTCTTATTGACAGTTACTTGTCTTACTACTGCTGTTGGGTTGGTTGCAGCCTTTGCTCAAGACTTCCACAAGCACTTCCCAAAGGTTAGCTATCACGCATGGCTTGCCCTTAGCTGCCTTGCTTCATTCCTGACGGCTAACTTCGGATTAGATCAAATCATCGCTTGGTCAACACCAATGTTAATGTTCCTTTACCCATTATCAATGGTTCTTATCCTATTATCGGTTGCATCACCACTCTTCAATCGTGATGGTGTCGTTTACTTCTTCGTGGTCCTCTTCACCGTGGTACCAGCTCTCGGTGATATGGTTGTTGCTTTCCCAGCAGTTGTAAGCCAAAGCGCATTTGGTCAATCAGTTGCGTCACTCCGAAGCACACTGCCACTTGCAAGTATGGGGCTTTCTTGGCTAGTTCCAGCGCTAGTCGGTTTAGTTCTTGGTCTCTTAGTTCATTGGTTCCGTCGTGAGCGGGTTGCTTCCACCAACGTTCAAAGCGAAGCAGATTAATAAGTGTTTCATGGATTATTATAAAAGGGAGTTGCGGAAATTTTCCGTAGCTCCCTTTTATTGCATTTTAATTAATCTTGCGATGTTTTCCGCAACAAGGGCAACATCAGCTTTTGCCTCCCGAATCGCTTGAGTAAGCGACTTAGCGCCATTAGGTGTTGAAAAAATAGCATCAATAAAACCTTCTTCGTACAAGCTTGCCGCGCCGTGACCAATTTTACCAGTCAGCGCAATTACTGGCGCGGTGGGCACAACCTTTTTAGCTACTTTTGCCACACCATAGGGGGTCTTACCAAATTTAGTTTGAAAGTCCATCCCGCCTTCACCTGTAAAAACATAATCACTGCCAACTGCTTTCTCTGCAAGGTGACTGTACTCAGTCACAATTTCAATTCCTTGACGCATTTCAGCATTCGTCAATGCTAATAAGCCAAAGCCAAGACCACCAGCGGCACCACTCCCAGGAGTAAATTCCAAGTTACGGCCAAGGTCCCGGTTAACAATCATCGCAAAATGATGAAGATTTTGATCTAACTGAGCGATCATTCTAGCGGTTGCCCCCTTTTGCGGCCCAAAGACTGTCGCTGCGCCGCTTTTGCCTGTTAACGGGTTGGTCACGTCAGAGGCAATAATTATTTTTGTTTGCTGAAGGCGTGAATCTAATGCCGTGATATCGATGTGGTCAAGATCGGCAAGACCGCCACCACCTGGTTGAATCTCTTGTCCCGCGGATGAAAGCAAGCGCGCCCCTAACGCCTGTGCCATTCCAGCACCACCATCAACAGTTGCGCTTCCGCCGAGACCAATAATAATCTGGTCAACATTTTGATCTAATGCTGCCCGAATTAATTCACCGGTTCCATAGGTTGACGTAAGTAACGGATTTCTTGTTTCTTCATTAATATATTGAATCCCACTCGCCGCTGCCATTTCAATTACGGCCGTTTTACTATTGCCTAATAATCCATATTCAGCCCGCACTATTTCACCGAGCGGCTGGTGAACATTAGCCGTCATAATTTTACCGCCAGTCGCATCAACTAACGATTGGACAGTGCCCTCCCCGCCATCGGCCATGGGAACAACCTCATAATCAGCCTGCGGATAAACTCGCTTCAATCCTGTCGCAATCGCAATTGCAGCTTCTTTTGCCGTCAAGCTTCCTTTAAATGAATCTGGTGCGATTAAAAATTTCATGATTTTTCCTACTTATTTAATATTATCGTATTGTGCGAGATTAAATTTATGAATAGCGTAGATTAACTTGCTGGCATAGTCGGGGTCAGTCGCATAGCCATTGCGCTGTAATTCGATTGCGGAACGTCGGTAATCAGTACCAGTCTGTACGCTGCGGAAACGAGCATGATTATCAGCCGTCCCATTAATAATTAATAGCGTATGCGCCTTAATTGAGTCGGCCCAGCTATTGTAAACCGTGAAATTTTGTTTTACTTGGATATCCCGACCGCGAACGTGTTCAGTCGTATACATCTGCACTTTTTGATCGTCATGATTTGCTTTAATACCGAATAAATTGTTGTACTTATTGGCAAGCTTGCTCCGTCCCCAGTTAGATTCAATTCCAGCCTGAGCAATGGTAATACTTGCCGGAATGTGGTACTTTTTCTGTTCTTGTTGAGCAGCGGGGGCGACTTGGCTAATAAATTCGTTTACCGTAATATCAGCCGGATGTGTTTCCCGCTCCACCTGTGGTGACTGATGAATCACAATTGCCACAATTCCAAATAAAATGATCAAAAATGCCAAGACACTGACACTAATTATTTTTGTTTCCTTTTTCATCATTAAACTTCCTTTGTTTCCGATTGTCGCTATTATAACCAGTTAATATTAATAATGCGAGAATTTGAAATTACCATTATTTACTCTTGAGACCCTTTTTATAATCATTAAAGTACTTACTATCAGTAACTTTCATCTTTGGGAAACTCTTCAACAAACGACGATGGTTCCAGCTTAATTGTTTACTAGCTCCTTCTTGGTTTAAGCGGTGAGCAAATTGATGGTGCCAGTCATGAAGGTGATGTTTGAGAGTCGGACGTTCTTCGGGTGCCGCATCTTTAAGTCGTTTCTCCAGCTTCTTGCGGTATGCCATTGCTCGCTCATCCCACTGTTTGGTAGTCGTATGGAACTTTTTGACACTAATCATAGTCATAACCGTATCTGTCCCCATCACTAAAACAATGATTAAAGCGAGCATCCCGTGGGTCCATGATTCTTCCCAATTAATTACACGTTGGACGACGGGCTGAATAAACTTAACCAATAACACAACCCCGATTCCCCAAAAGAATGAGATTTGCGGGGCAACCCGTCCTTGAATATTTCCTTTTAAATGCGAATAGTCCCATAGTTTCAGATGGAAGAATTTTTCCAGAAACCAACTAGCAACGTATTCAAAAATCGAGGCGACAATAAGCCCTACTATAAATAGTAGAAAAATATTATGTTGGACTGGCTGTGTAGTGATTAAAATCGTTGTTACCGCAAAGCCATACACTGGACAATAAGGGCCAAACAAGAAGCCCCGATAAGCGTAATGGTGATCCTTAAGCGAGCAGTAAAACGTCTCCCATAACCAACCAATAACCGAATAAGTAAAAAATAAGACAATGATTTCAGAAAGCGAATAGGGCAGCATAATTCTTCCCTCCTTTTGAATTCATTGTCTCATAGATATTAGAAATAATCTTATTTCAAGCTAAGTTTTTCCACATTGAGGATCTTATCAAGCCATCCTTCAAAGAAACCCTGCTCATGACTAACGAGAATGAGGTTTCCTGGAAATTCTTGCAAGGCCTTCTTTAGCCCTTCCTTAGTCTCGTCATCCAAGTGATTCGTTGGTTCATCCATAATCAAGAAATTACAAGGCGTTAATTCAAGAATCGCCAACTTAACTTTCGTCTGTTCTCCCCCCGATAGGAGGCTCATTTCTTTCATCGTATTTGCCGCATTAATGCCTGCTCGGGCTAATTTTGTCCGAATTGTTCGTGGCTGCATTGTTGGAAACATGTTCTGAATCGTCTGCAAGGGCGTCAGATTAGGGTCATCCCATTCTAAGTCTTGGTCAAAATAGTTAATCCGTGCAGACGGGGAGAATGTGGCGGTCCCGCTAAGTGCCGGAATCTTTTTAAGAATTGATTTAATCAAAGTAGACTTACCAACCCCATTAAAACCGGTAAATAGCAGTTTCTCGCCCATTGTCATCGAAAAAGTGACCGGTGCTAATAGTGGACGGTTATACCCGACAGATAACTTCTCAACTCGAAGGGCATTAGCAGAGCCTGTATTCTCATACGGAAAGTGGAAAGTTGCCTTAAGGTTATCCTCGGGCGGATCAATCTTCTTCATCCGCGCTAGCATTTTTTCCCGCGATTTAGCCATGGTCGATTTAGAACCGGCCTTATTTTTGCGGATAAATCGTTGCGCCTTTTCGATTACAACTTGTTGCTTTTCATATTCTCGTTCTTGTGCTTCTTTCCGTTCTTCTTTTTGGCGCATTGCCTGTTGGAAGCTTCCGCGATATTTGGTGATTTTGCCAAATGACACATCACAAATCGTATTAGTTACCTTTTCTAGAAAATCATAGTCATGAGAAATGATCATTGCAGCTCCATCAAAGTCATTAAGGTAATTAATCAACCATTCAATATGCGCTGTATCAAGGTAATTTGTCGGCTCATCAAGCAGGATGACATCTGGATTTTCTAAAAGCATCTTAGCGAGAATAATCTTAGATCGCTGCCCACCACTCATTTCAGAGACAATATGCTCCTTGCCAATATCAGTTAAGCCTAACCCATTCATTACCCGTTCTACTTCAGTTTCAATCTCATAAAAATTATTTGCATCAAGCTTTTCTTGAATGCGGCCAGCCTTGGTTAGTAATTCATCATCCATCTTTTCAGCATAGTCCGAATACAACTGATTCATCTGATCATTAAGCCGATATAATTCCGAAAAGGCGGTGTGAAGAAAATCAATCAGTGTCATCCCCGCCGGAATATCAACATACTGGTCTAAATAACCAATTTTGACGCCCTTTTGCCACTTCACGCTACCATCTACCGGCAGTGTCTTACCAATGAGAATTTTGATTAAAGTACTCTTTCCCGCGCCATTTTGACCAACAATCCCCATGTGTTCATGTTTTTCTAGTTGAAAGCTGGCGTCTTCATAGAGCTTTTTATCCGCGTAGCTCATTGTCAGTCCCTCAACATCTAATACTGCCATTATATTCTCCCCTTCTTACTTATTACGAGCTAAAACTGCTATCCATACTATCATATTTTAGGGTTGAGCTTCAATTTATTGGGATATGCTAGTACAATCATCTTTTCTAGAATAAAAAATTTTTTGAAATAAAGTCTTGACTTATATATATATATATATATATATAATACCCACAATCTCAAAAGACATAATCTTGTTACTACACCTTACTGCTGGTGATTTTCTTTCTAAAACAGTGTGCATATGCCAGTAGAGATGTGTAATTATTTTCGGGTTTCTCATTTAGATTACACATTATATGTTTTTTGCGATTTTAAGTTGAAAACTTTTTTCTGTGATCAGCTTAATGATGGGTGTCCTAGGTGCGAAGGGCACCTTCATATTTTTAAAGCTTTTCCCTCCATAAAGAAACACTTAAGCAAAAAATAAACCCACTCCAAATTATTACAGCAACTTAACAATTTTGTAACATTACCCACTTTAAGGTATTTTTCATATCTTCTTCACAATATCATCATATAGTAAAAGAGTGCACAAAAGTTGCATAACATAAAATCAAAAAAATCGAATTCAGGAGTGAATAATTATCGCTAAGAAAAAAACTATGTCTAAAGTTCTTGCTGCCGCATTAGGTGCTGCCGGTGCATTGGCCGTTGCTAACACTGCAAGTGCTGACACCCAAGTTCAAGTACAATCAGGAGACACTGTATGGGGCTTTGCGCAACAGTACTCAACTACTATTGACTCAATCTCATCAGCTAACCAATTGGCTGACCCTAACGTCATTTACGTTGGTCAACAATTAGTTATCCCAACTTCTGCTATCAGTACTGCTTCTGCTGCCGCTACTGTTGCAATGCCAACCGCAACTGACAATGCTACTGCTAGTCAGGCTGCTGTTCAAACAACAGAATCAACGGTTGCTTCTAATGCTCCTGTTGTTTCTGCTACTAACGCAAGCAACGTTGCCGACCAAGCACAACCAATGACTGTTGTTTCTGCTGCATCTGATAACAGTGCCGTTGCTCAAAACAGCGTTGCCGTTCAATCGCAAGCACCTGCCCAAGTAAGCACGGCTAACGTTACTATCAATGCAACCCAAGCAAGTTCAGCTGCTAACAACAACGTTACTACTTTAGCTACAACTGCTACCGCAACGCCAACTCAAACTACATATGCTGCGACTGAAGCTGTTGCTGCTCCACAAAGCAGCACTACTGTACAAAGCACTGCGGCCGTATCTGCTACTCCAGCAACTCAAGCAGCTGCTGGTCAAGGTAACGGTTCCACTGCTTCGGCGGTTGCTACAGCCCAAGCACAACTTGGTACCCCATACGTTTGGGGCGGTAACCAACCAGGTGGTTTTGACTGCTCAGGTTTAGTTCAATACTCATACGGTCTTGGTTCAAACTACCGGACTACATACCAACAAACTAACCTCGGTGCTCACCACACTGATATCCAAAACGCGCAAAGCGGTGACCTCTACTTCTGGGGTCCCGATAGTGCTCCTTACCACGTTGCAATTGCTACTGGTAATGGTGGTTACATCCAAGCACCACAACCTGGTCAAAACGTTCAAACTGGTAACATTAACTACTACACCCCTAGTTTCTACATCAGCATGAACTAGGAGTAAAGCTATAAAATAACCGCAAGGCGCACGTCTTGCGGTTATTTTTTCTGTAATTAACTTTTTATTCACTAACGCTAAATTTAAAAGAAAGAAACTGACTCTTTTTAAGGCCCTTAAATCGAAAACAAACCGAATGAATCCCCGGCGTAATCTTAATTTTTCCAGATGATGATTCCTTATTTATTATTACTTTTCCTGCAATATGCCGATCTAATAGCAGTTCAACTATTCCTTGGCATTTTCCAGTGAAATTAAGGGTTAAATTAAGGCAACATGGGGCTTGGCGAAAATCAAGGTACTTGAACCCCACAATTGATCCGTCACGAAGATTGGTAACACATTGTTGCCGACCTTTAATCATCAAATAAGGGGTCGTTTTCTTTTGACATTTTCCATTACGGTCTAAAAAGACACAGGCGCTAGCGGCTTGATATTGATAATCCCAAGCCAAGCCGCCCTGCCGTTGGACTTGTGAAGTAAACTTTGCCGGACTAAAAGCACCGTTGGGATTCATTTTTAGTTCAACTAGCCATGCCTGTCGGTCAGAATAACGACTTCCTGTTTGCCGATGAAAGTTTTGATAATAATGTCCATTAGCATAAAACATCCCTCCATGGGTCGTTCCAAGGTAGGCAGTCGGTTGATGAAAGGCACTATCCCCTAACGATACTAGAACCCCCTGATACGAAAACGGACCAAATGGACTAACTGCGGTTGCGTAACATAACGCACTAGCTCGCTTCTTTGTTGCATAGTAACTGAGATAATAGCGATCATCATATTTTCTAATAGATGCCCCGTTCTCCATCCGCCAGCCATCGCCATTCATTGCAAAATCCGGTGAAATATAATTCTGAATTTCTGGCGCTTTGACCATCGTCCGCATGTCATTAGGACTTAGCTCCGTCACATAGCAATGCTGATAGCCAAAATATAAAAATAAACGACCATTATCGTATAAAACTGCTGGATCATATGGATAATATGCTAAGTGGTAGTGTGGGATTCCTAACGGCATGGTAAACATTGGCTGGCCTTTCCCAAGTAAAAACTCATCGTCACCATCAACATCGGTTAAATTAGCAGGTCCAGGATAATGAACACGACCTAAATAATTAAACGGGCCGATCGGTTGGTCTGCTACTGCCACCCCTATCCCAGCACCTGACATCCCTACTCCATAATATAAGTACCACCGCCCCTTTACTTCTACTACATCGGGAGCAAATAAATATTTATAAAATGGTAGACACAGCTTATGAGCCATCATTCTTTTAATGTAAGGATCCTGCTGGCGGCGATAAATTATCCCTTCATTTCGCCAAGCACTTAAATCATCAACCGGGGCTGACCAACACTGGTAGTCGCCTTGACAAGGAAATTTAGTTCCTGGTATGTCATGTGAGCCATAAAGATAAACGCGATCACCATAGACTTTCGGCTCACCGTCAGGAATACAAATATTAGCTGGCAAGTATGGATTAACCAATTGCTTTTTCATTTTGAAATACTCCTCGAATCGATTACTATCAAAATTTTACCACTAATCAAGCCACTAATATTTCTAAGTAAATTTTAATAATCCTGTTGACAGTAAAAAGAACATTCGCTATACTTAACAACAATCAATTATGTAGGGAGTAAGTATAATGAACGCATATCAAACTATCAACGTTAATACTCGTTGGCAAAGCCGGTGATTCAGGTTGTTTCGTCATGGATGCGACCTGAAAAGACAGATTGCATCTGTGCCGGCTGAGTTTGATGTTCATTTCAGTCCGCATGGATCCACATGCGGACTTTTTATTTGCCTTTAAAAACGAGAGTCCGTAGGGTGGGCTCTCGTTTTTTATTATTTTGTGAGGTGATATTTTATGAAAAGAATGTACGGCTTAATTGCAATTATTGTCGCTTTTCTTTGTTTCGCATTCTTCAAAGAAAATAATGGTCTGGTAAGCAAACAAAAGGTCCCAACGGTTGGTGTATTAACACTAATGCACCACCCAGCGTTAGATGACATCTACAAAGGCTATGTCGATGAACTTGCTAAGGAAGGCTACCATAATGGCAAGAATATCAAAATTGAATATCAAAATGCCAATGGTGACCAGAGTAATCTCAAGACAATGGCATCCAAATTAGTTAACGATGACTCTACTGTTCTCTTTGGAATTACGACGCCCGCGGCTCAGGCACTAGCTAATTCAACCACTAAAACGCCAATTGTTTTGGGGGCAGTTACTGACCCCAAAGCGGCCGGCTTAGTTAAAAACAATCAACATCCGGGCGGTAATATTACTGGGGTTTCTGACCAAGCGCCAATCCATGAGCAGCTTAACCTAATTAAACAATTTATGCCCCACCTGAAGACCCTTGGTGTAATTTACACGTCCAGCGATGCCTCTGCCGTTGCTGGCTACCACCAGATTAAAAAAGAGTGCCGAAAGATGCACATTAACTTAAAAGCTTATTCAATCGCTAATAGTAACGACTTAAATCAAGTATCAGAACAAATGCTTAGTCAAGTCGATGCTGTAATTGTGCCAACTGACAACACGATTGCGGGGGCAATGCAAACATTAGTCAAGAATGCTGACGCTGCTAATAAGCCAGTCTTCCCCGCTGCTGACACCATGGTTAAGCAAGGCGGAGTTGCAACTTACAGTGTTAACCAGCGGGCATTAGGAGTGCAGGGCGCTAAAATGACGGTAGCGATTTTGAAAGGCAAGTCTAAACCGGCAGATATGCCAATTGAATACATGAAACACGGTACTCCTGTTCTTAACCTTAAGCAGGCCCGCAAACTTAATTTACAAATTCCGCCACAATTTGAAAAGGAAGCGGAAACGAAAGGAGAGGTTTACAAATGAACTTAATCGTATCTTCAATCGGGCAAGGACTACTATGGGCATTACTCGGTCTCGGCCTTTACCTTACATTTAGAATCCTTGATTTTGCTGATATGACGGTTGAAGGAACATTCCCGTTGGGGGCTGCGAGTGCTGTTGCGGCTATTACGCACGGTATCGATCCCTTTTTAGCCACGCTTATTGCCGTAGGGGCGGGAATGATTGCTGGACTAATCACCGGTCTGCTTTATACCAAGGGAAAGATTCCAAGTTTATTAGCCGGAATTTTAACGATGACCGCGGCTTATTCGGTAAATTTACGAATTATGGGAAAATCAAATGTCTCTTTGCTAGGACAAAGAACATTATTTAGCGGCTCTTTCATGCGTAGTCTCCCGCAATACTTTGATGGTATTTTTATCGGCATCGTGACAATCGCAATCGTAACAATTCTTCTTATTTTCTTCCTTGCAACTGACTATGGGCAAGCCTTTATTGCGACTGGTGACAATCCAACAATGGCGAAATCACTAGGAATCCACACTGACACAATGGTAATTATTGGGTTAATGGTGTCCAACGGTATGGTCGGTCTTTGTGGGGCGCTAATTGCCCAAAACAATGGTTATGCGGATATCAATATGGGGATCGGCACTATCGTTATTGCCCTCGCCTCAATTATCATCGGTGAAGTAGCATTTGGCGAATTAACGTTAAATCAGCGACTGGTTGCAGTGACCCTCGGTAGTATTATTTATCGGATCATCTTGCTAGCTGTCCTCCAACTTGGCTTCTCAGCTAATGACTTGAACCTTATTTCATCTGTTGTTCTTGCTATCTGCATGATGCTGCCACAATTAGAAGAACGCATTCACCTTAAAAAGCCAATTTTGAAGGGAGTCCGACCACATGAGTAAACCAATATTAGAATTAAAGGATGTCAAAACCATTGTTAATAAGGGAACCTCAAACGAAACAACGATTCTTAAGGGTCTTAACCTTAAAATCAATGAGGGGGACTTTATCACTATCGTAGGGACAAATGGTGCTGGTAAATCAACCCTGTTTAATGTCATCGGTGGTAACCTTCACGCTGATAGCGGGACTATTCTGCATAACGGCCAAGATATTACTAATACTACTGAAGAACAACGGACCTCATTTCTTTCACGCGTCTTCCAAGATCCTAAACTTGGAACGGCCGCGCGGATGACTGTTGCTGAAAATATGCTTTTAGCTACTAAACGCGGTGAACGTCGGCATCTTATTCCCCGTAAGCTAAAAAGCAATATGGAACGGTTCACTAAACTTGCCGCGACAATGAATAACGGGCTTGAAAATCGTATGAATACTGCAACCGGAGCACTCTCTGGCGGTCAACGACAAGCACTAAGTTTTTTAATGGCTACCTTGAAGCGGCCAGATATTTTACTTCTAGATGAACATACTGCAGCCTTAGACCCGCATACCAGTTTAAACCTTCTTCACGCAACCAATGAGCGAATTACTAAAGACCATTTAACCGCCTTAATGATTACTCATAATCTTGAAGATGCGCTTACCTATGGAAATCGCCTCATTGTCCTCAAAGATGGTGAAATTAAAGCTGATTTCAACGCTGAACAACGGAAAGGTCTCACCGCTGAAAAGCTATATGCTTATTTTGAAGGTTAATTTGACTATATATCATTTTTGGTATATCTTTAATATATCGAAAATGATATATAGGAGATGTTTAATATGAATTGGTGGATTATCTTTATTACCTTTATTGCCGTTAACCTTGATTTCTTCTTTATTTTATTGTGCTTGCTCGATCGTTATAATATAAAGAGTGTTATTATTGGTTATCTCGCCGCCCTCTTAATTTTGGTAACCATCAGCTTTATGGTTGGTAAGACCCTCGCGTTCTTTCTTCCCGAATGGATTCTAGGAGTGCTTGGGATTCTTCCTATCTACATGGCACTTCACGACAACGATGAAGATCCCACAAAAGCGCCAAAGCACGGGCCAATCTTGACGACGCTAGTCACCTACCTCGCTGTTTGTACAGGGTGCAATCTCTCAATCTTCTTGCCGATTTTGACAGACCTGTCACTAAAACAATTCGGCTTGGCATTACTCTTTATCGCGTTCTTGTCAGTCATTGTCGTCTTCCTAATTAAAGGAATTGGCAATCTAACCCCGATCAAGAAACTGATGACTCGTTATAGCGAACTCTTAATGAAAGTTATCTACATCGGGGTGGGCTGTTATGTCTTCTGGGACAGTGGATTAATCACCCATCTTATTAACCTTTTATAATTTGGTATAATAATTACTAAAACCACTAAAAGGAGGGCAGCGATCAATGTCTTCAACACAAGAGTTTATTGATGAAGCTGCTAAAATTTACAAAGTATTAAGCAATAGCACAAGGTTAAAGATTTTATATTACCTTCGTCACCAAGATAGTGAGACGGACGTCAAAACAATGGTAAACGATCTCGGCCTCGTTCAGCCAATTATCTCGAAACAGCTTGGGATTCTTTACCGCTACCAATTAGTATGTCGTCATAAAGAAGGAACTCGCGTTTACTACGTTTTAGACGACCCGCATGTTATTGAAATGATCGATGATATGCTGAAACATGTTAAGCATGAGATTAAGGGCGAGCCGCATCCCCGCACTTTGTATGATAATAAAAAATAAAATTTACAAAAGTCGTTAGTGTTTCTGGAGGGTAAACACTGACGACTTTTTTGTATTATCCAAAATTTAGTCTTACACCCTTGATTTAAGATAGCGTACAATAGTTAACAGATTGTCAAAAGGAGTTTTAAAATGAACGAGTTATTTGAACATGCTTCAATTAAACGGGCCTATTTTACCCTTGCCCTTCCCGTTGTCCTCAGTATGGCTGTGACCCTGATCTATAACATGGTCGATACTTTCTTTGTTGCTAAAACTGGGAACCCTGATTTAGTGGCTGGTGTTTCGCAAGGTGCGCCGATTTTTACTTTAATGATTGCCCTCGGGGATATTTTTGGCCTCGGTGGTAGTTCGGTTATCTCCCGGTTATTCGGCGAACAGCGCGATAAGCTTGCCCGCTTTGTTAGTGGTTACTGTTTTTATGCGTCGATTATTTGCGGAATCATCGTTACGGCGATTATGGTGATTTTTCAGACACCGATCCTTCACCTGCTCGGTGCTTCTCCTTCAACTTGGAAATACGCTCGTGAATACTATCTTGTAATTGCGTGGGGAGCGGTTTTCGTTATCTTCGGACTTTCACCGACTAATATTTTGCGAACAGAAGGATTAGCCGTGCAGTCAATGATTGCCAGTATGGTTGGTACCGGTATTAATATCATTTTAAACCCAATCTTTATTTTTACCTGTGGTCTCGGTGCCGCCGGTTCGGCTCTTGCTACCGTCACGAGTACCGTCATCGGCGATATCTTGATGGTCTATTACCTTCGTACCAAGAGTAAAAAACTATCTACATCTATTCACGAAACTAAAATCAGTTGGAAACTTCAATTTGAAATTTACGCAATTGGAATTCCCGCCTCTGTTACGAACATCATGGCAACCTTTGCTGTGGCAATGACTAACCGCTACTTAATTACCTATGGAGCAGATAGTGTTGCTGCGATGGGAATTGCAATGAAGGCGAATATGATTATTAACATGATTATGGTCGGTTTTGCCTTTGGAGCGCAACCACTAATCGGTTATGTTTACGGCGCCAAGGATGAACAACGATTCAATAAAGTAGTTAAGTTTGATATCCAAGTTGTGGCCAGCCTCGCCATAATTCTTACAATTATTCTCTTTATCTTTGCTCCGCACGTAATTCGCATCTTTATGAATGACCCTAAGATTGTGGCAGAAGGATCATTAATGTTGAGATGGCTTTCTATCTCAACAACTTTAGCTGGAATTATCCTCGTCTTCACCACAATGTTCCAATCGATGGGAAAGGCGACCCCAGCATTTTGGCTATCATTTTGCCGTCAGGGATTAATCTTCGGGGTGACAATTAGTATTCTGGCAAAGTTATTCGGCTATACAGGTATCATTGCCGCCCAAGCAGCCGCTGATTGTTTAACTTTTATTTTAGCGTTAATTTTCTATCAATGTTATAAACCGCATTTTAAAAAATAAATATTAATAGCCAGGCTAGTGAGGAAGATCCTTCATTAACCTGGCTATTTGGTAATTAATTTATTTTTCTGCAATCTTTCGTTCAAAGTAATGCGCTAACTTGGCTTCTGGATAAAAACCAGTTACTTTTTCTTTGGCCTCACCATCACGAAAAAGGACTAGGCTTGGCACACTCATTACTTTGTACTCTTGAGCAATCGCTTGGTTGCCATCAACATTCATTTTTACAAATTTGATTTTATCGCCGAATTGCTTTTCCAACTTTTGCATTGCCGGTTCCATCATTTTACAGGGGCCGCACCATGGTGCCCAGAAATCAACAATGGTTAGCGGACCTTGGATCGTATCATCAAAGGTCGCAGCCGTTGCATTAATTGCCATTTTATTCTACCTTCTTTTTTTGTGGTCTTCGTATAAAGTGAATGATAATTGTTACTGCAAAAACAAGCAAGATAAAACTACCAAAAATCCCTGACGGAATCTCAATGTCAATTGCCGGGATAGTTAAGAAGAGCTTGATTGCAATCACAAAGATCAAAATATAGGCCATCGGTTCAAGCTCGGGTACTTTCCGCATTAATTTCATTATCACTTCAGCGATTCCCCGCATACATGCAATCCCAATCAAGCCACCGATTAAAACAATCACCGGATTTTCAGAAACAGCTAACGATGCTAAAACGGAATCTATTGAGAAGATAATATCCATAAATTCAATTTGGAGAACGACAGTCCAAAAAAGCTTGCGACCAGTTAAACGGGTCTTACCTTCATGGGTTTTACGTAATGCACGTTTGCCAAAGAATTTATTGTGGAAGTAGCGGTAAACAAGATAAATCAAGTAAGCAGCCCCAATAACTTTAATTTCCCAGAAATTAATTAGGTAGACTCCAATACCAATAATTAAGAAACGGAAGATATAAGAACCCCAAATTCCATAGAATAACGATTCTTCTTGTTCTTTTAATGTTGGTAATACACGCGTCTGGGCTGCTAATACAACGGCATTGTCAACGGATAAGAGACATTCAATCATAACTAGCGATAGAATAATCAACCAATCCTGTCCTGACGTAATAACCATTGCCCAGTTATGTGGATCAAAAAACGGTCCATACAACTTTTCTAAAAGTGACAATTAATGTCCTCCCTTATTCAAATTTGCTTCTTAGCTAAGTTATATTTTACCAAATAATCATTAAAATAGGACGGTAATGGCGCAGTAATATTTAAAGATTTCATTACGAACGGTATGACCAGCTTTTGTGATGAGCCATGCAAAAGCATCTTTTCTGGGGACGCTGGGTTATAAAGCGGGTCCCCCACGATTGGATGACCGCTATATGCTAGGTGGACCCGCAACTGATGCGTCCGCCCAGTTGCTAATTGCAAGCTGAGTAATGAACGCTGCTCGTTACTTGCTAAACTTCGGTAGTAAGTTAATGCTGCCTGCGCATTAAGACCGTTTACTTGATGAAGATGCAAATTCGATGGATTTTTACCAATTGGCCACTTCATTTGTCCGTTACCGCTAAATTTACCTTCAACTACGGCCAGGTATTGCCGGTGAATTTTCCCGGTACTAATTAAACGATTAAGAATGGGGACGACAATTGGGTTTTTAGCTACAATCACTGCACCGCTTGTCTGGAGGTCAATGCGGTGCACCATGTAGGCATTACTGGTTGTATCCGCTAGATATCCGGCAACATCGTTCATCAAAGTTCCGGTTTCGCCATGATAATTAGGATGGGTTTTCTGCCCACGTGGTTTATTAACCACTAACAAGTCCCGATTCTCATACAAAATCTTTAATCGCGGTTTCGCCGTTGGAACATAATCATTAGCATCAGGTGTCCGAACCTCATCGCCCTGAAAGCCAAATTCAATCATATCTCCCGCAGCGACAAGCTCATTCATTGAGCGATATTGCCCATTAACCGTAATATTCCGACGGATTCTCAAATAATGGATTAGCCGGTTAGGCAGCAGCCACTGTTCATGAAGCAGCGACCGCAAAGGGAGTTCCTTTTGTTTTTGATTCAAAATTTCATTAAATTGCCAACGTAACGGCACTTTTCCCACCTTCATTCGCGCTAATATTTTCGATAGCCCTATTTTACGTTATTTCCCAGGAAATATTCAGTTAATTTTTCATTTAGCTGGTTTACAATTTGCCAATTATAGCGTTGAATAGAATATGAGTATTTTTAAGGGGATGAGCACTGATGTTAACAACTGAGCAGATTAATGACCATAGCAAGTGGATAAGTATATTTGAGCCCCTTCCCCATGAACGATTAGACCTAATTGAAAAATATGAAGTTACACAAGAATTGCTTGATTATGCAATCGACCCCTATGAAAAAGCCCGGGTTGAAGTTGATCCTGATGCCGGCGTGACGCTTTTAATTTTTGATGTTTACGTTCCAACCCACGCAGTTACAGCTCCGCAAACCGCCCCAATTGGGATTATGCTGACTGCAAATAATATTATTACGTTTACAAATGCCAAGACTAACTTTGTTAACGGGATTATTGCTAACCAATTACGCCTACTAAAAAAGCATGGCGCTAATGATGATAAGTTAAATTTGGTTTTCCCGGTTCTTTACCGGCTTTCAACTGATTACTTCGGTCCTTTACGCCGCGTTGACCAACAACGGCAGCAAATTCAACGTAATATTCAACGACGAACTGGGCGCCAAGCCATCACCGAGTTCATGGAAATCGAAACCGGACTAGTTTATATGCTGACTTCGCTTAAGGGAAACGTATCATTACTAGAAGAATTTAAGCGACGATTCGGCAACCACATCACTACTAAGCAATATAACGACCTTGATGACGTAATTGTCGAAGCTCAGCAAGGGTTAGAGATGGCACAGATGACTTCTGATGTTTCGGCGCGAGTTTCTAATGCCTATAGCAAGGTTTTAGATAGTGACCTAAACCAGACTATGAAGTACCTAACCATTTATTCAATCGTTTTATCAATTCCGACAATCGTCGCTGGTTTTTATGGCGAAAACGTTAAGCTCCCCCTCGCCAACAGTAATTATTCATGGGTAATCACCCTGCTGATTATGGTAATCCTAATGCTAGCATGTATTGTGTTCCTGATTAACCGCCATTGGTGGAAATAAGCAACTTTGTAATATATAAAAAGCGGCTGGCAAAATTTTTGCCGGCCCTTTATTATTATTTATAGATTATCCCCGCGTTCAAATTGGAATTTAGAATTAAGGAGGGCTTGATGGACTAAGCTATCAAAAAGCTTATGAGTCTCATCAAGAACATGATTTGCGGTTTTCATATTTTGCTCAGTTAGGTAGTTAGTAAGGTTCGCAGAATTTTGTACCTCCGCAGCCCTTGTAACTGCATCAACCCGACTGACCCCGTAACTTTGACAGCGGTCGCGAAAATCATTTACTTCATTAATGAATTCATGATAGCGCGGTTCAATAATGACTTCGAGCAGTTTATTCAACCAATAAGCACTCTTGTCCGGCTGAGCATCATTCGTTGCGTATTTATACTTTGCTGGCGTATCGCTGATGTTAGTAAAGAACGGCACATATGGACTATAACAATAAAAGCCAAAGTTAAGCCACTGAATAGCTGCATACTTTGCTGGCACATCATTACGAATTTGGAGAATACATGAACTCTGGTTACGATCAAGCGCAATCGAACGAAACTTCTTTTGATCGTCCCTATCGCCAGACGCAAAAGTCCCCATTGGATCGTACTGCGTGCCATTGTAATGCGATGACAAGAAGTATTCAACATCCTCTATCGCAATTTTCTTTTCCGGGTGTTGAATAAATGGGATTTTTTGACTGGTTGGCTCTTGATCTAGTGATGGAGTAAATAACTTTTGACCATACCATGACCGCGGCGTGTTATAGTATGCGTCAGCTTCATCTTGGGTTCCAAAAATATTACGGAAATTAAATGTTCCTGGATTAGGGTTTAAGTGATATTTATCAACAAATGCTTTAATTTGCGGAGCGTACATGAAGCTATCATGATCGTTAAAGTCAATCTCTTCAATGCACATAATATTAGGAGCAATTGCATAGGCATCATCAGGAATCCGTTGGGCTACCCATTGGTGACCGCCACCAGTTTCAAAATACCAAACTTCATCCTTATCGCTAAAAGCAATCCCGTTACTCTCACCAGTACCATATTTCTCAATTAAGGCACCTAACCGTTGAACTCCCTCACGAGCAGACTTAATAAATGGCAAAACAAGGTAAAGCATCGAGTCCTCGTTAACCCCATTTTTAACTAACGGATCATGCCCTAGGACACGCGCATTCGTCATCTCAGTTTCCGTTGAACTCATGGCAACGTTATACTCGTTGATCCCTTGTTCATCCCACCGTCCTTCATCAAGAACTCCATTCGGGGTCGCAGTATACCGGCAACCATGGCCTTTCATCTCAACCGTTAAGCCATTATATTTTGATACATAATGTTCGCCATCGTAATCCTTCGCTGGAAAAACCTTGAACGTTTTAGGATTAACGCCATCTTCCGCATCTTCATCACGGGCAATAATTGTTGAGCCGTCAATCGTTGCTTTTTTACCTACCAACATTGCTGTACAACTACTCATTAGCTTCCTCATCAATATCCGCTTCCTTCTATCGTAGTTAGTATACTCTTTAATGATACCACTTTCCTTCAATCGTAAAAGATGAACTTTAAAAGCTAGATTGCTTAATAATTACCAAAATTCACGAACAAAGTCTTGATTTAATTCGAGATTAATGCTAGGATAACTACATCATTTAAATAAAAAGCCTATATAATACCGAAATACGGTCGGTTAGTTTCTACCTAAAGCCTTAAACTTTAGACTATAAGCATTTTTCATTTTAAAAGCTGGCAGTTGCCTGTTTTTACTAAAGCTTAGATATAAACGAATCGATAGGCTGTGACTTAGTTCGCGGTCTTTTTTATTTAGGTTTGTAAATTTTCAGGAGGCATATTTTGAAAGAACCAGCAACCACAATCTCCGCAACTAGCAACGACGCAAAAATTGATTTTGCCCAGCAATGGAAGAACTTTATACTTGGTTTCCAGCACTTACTCGCAATGTATTCCGGGGATGTTCTTGTTCCTTTGCTTATCGGTCATTACTTGCACTTTTCCACGCTTCAGATGACCTACCTTGTTTCAATTGATATTTTTATGTGCGGGATCGCAACCTTACTACAATTGAAGCGAACCCCGCTAACCGGAATTGGTCTTCCAGTCGTCCTCGGCTGTGCTGTTCAGGCAGTGACGCCATTAGAAATGATCGGCGGGAAACTTGGCATTACTTATATGTACGGTGCTATTATCGCGGCCGGAATTTTTGTCTTCTTAATTGCCGGCTTCTTTGCCCGCTTGAAAAAGTTCTTTCCACCAGTAGTCACCGGCTCCTTAATCACGATTATTGGGTTTACCCTTGTTCCCGTTGGTTTTCAAGATCTGGGCGGCGGCACTCCCACTGCTGCTTCGTTCGGCGCTCCTGCCAACCTCCTCATCGGTTTTCTAACCATTGCAATTATCCTCTTATTTAATGCCTTTGCGCGTGGCTTTATGAAGTCAATTGCGATTTTATTAGGAATTTTGATTTCTTCATTAATTGCGGGAATGATGGGCTTTATTTCACTCAAACCAGTTAGTGAAGCAGCATGGTTCCATGCCCCACAACTATTTTTCTTCGGCGTTCCCCACTTTAACGCCAGTGCAATCATTACGATGATTCTCGTTTCCCTTACTACCATGATTGAATCAACAGGCGTTTTCTTTGCCCTTAGCGATATTACGGGACGAAAGTTAACGAGTAAAGACTTGGAGCATGGCTATCGGGCAGAAGGAATCGCCGCAATCCTTGGTGGACTTTTTAATACCTTTCCATATTCAACCTTCTCTGAAAATGTTGGTGTTCTTAAAATGTCAGGAGTAAAAAGTCGGCAACCAGTTTATTACGCGGCCTTTTTATTGCTAATTCTGGGGCTTTTACCAAAAGTTGGCGCGTTAGCTACGGTTATCCCCGAACCAGTCCTTGGCGGCGCAATGATTGTGATGTTCGGAATGGTTGGTGTGCAAGGAGTCCAAATTCTGCACAAAGTTGATTTTTCAAATAATGCTAATTTATTAACCGCCTCTGTTTCAATCGGTCTTGGCTTAGGAATTACAATGTATCCGCAACTATTTCAACATATGCCAACTGAATTTCAAATTATCCTCGGCAATGGGATTGTCG
This sequence comes from Limosilactobacillus walteri, assembly GCF_014830205.1. Classification (NCBI taxonomy): domain Bacteria; kingdom Bacillati; phylum Bacillota; class Bacilli; order Lactobacillales; family Lactobacillaceae; genus Limosilactobacillus; species Limosilactobacillus walteri. Next base: position 7,503 of record NZ_QORN01000001.1, on the reverse strand, counting down.
TTACTAGTATTTCGGCGGTACTGCTCAACTTGCTCTTTAGCCATCGTTGGGCTGCCCATGATTAATTCATTCTCATAATTTTTTAATTTCATTATTGACATTCAAATTCAAGCACGATATTATAGTTGCAACAATTATCGTTTCAGTAGGTCCTTCGTTAGGTGTAAGAGAGCCGGTGGTGAGGTGCGAACCGGTCAGGCGGAGTGACACGAATTATCGCGAGGATATTAATTGTCCGGCCATAATCAGTGCCGTTACCACCTGATATGAGTGCGCATAGTATTAGGATGCGTAAGTGGGTGGTACCGCGGTTTTAAAATTAATCGTCCCGTTGATAGCAATATCAACGGGACTTTTTTATTTCGAGGAGGAAGTCTAATGAAGAGTATTCGATTTAAAGAAGCAGTTACCTTACTGCTTATTATGCTAATAATTTTAGGAACAGCCGTAATTAAATTTGGGTTGTCACCACAAATTCCAGTTTTATTTGTTATTGCCTTACTTATTTTTTGGGTAAAATTTCGTGGCGCTAGTTGGGAAGAAATCCATCAAGGAATCCAAGAGGGGATTAGTACCGCCATCATCCCCATCTTTATTTTTATCCTAATCGGTGCTTTGATTGCCGTCTGGATCCATGCTGGAGTTATCCCCACAATTATGATTGTCGGGTTTAAGCTCATCAGTAGTCAATTTTTTGTTCCTTCAACCTTTATCGTTTGTTCCCTTGTTGGTCTCTCTATCGGTAGTGGTTTTACCACGATTTCAACAATCGGGATCGCCCTTTTTGGAATGGGCGTGGCAATGAATGTTAACCCAGCGCTAGTTGCTGGGGCAGTCATCTCCGGCGCCGTCTTTGGTGATAAAATGTCGCCTCTTTCGGACTCCACTAACTTAGCTTCTGCAATTGCTGGGAGTGACCTTTTCGCCCATATTAAAAATATGATGTGGTCAACAATCCCCTCATTCGTTGTATCATTAATTATTTTCTGGTTTCTTGGTAATTCCGGTTCACAAATGAGCGCCAGCAAAATTGCTCACACCACCGCCATTCTCCATCAACAATTTGCTATTTCTTGGTGGGCACTTCTACCGATCGCGCTAATGTTTATCTGCGCTTGGCGTCACATTCCAGCCATCCCAACATTATTTATCAACATCATCGTAACCGTCGTCATGATTTTCTTCCAAAACCCACACACTTCGCTCCAATCTTTAGCAAAACTTATTAGCGATGGTTTTGTTGCCCACACCAGTGATGCATCCGTGAATGCATTGCTAACGCGGGGAGGTATCAGCAGTATGATGGGGACCGTTTCCCTGATTATCGTAACCCTTTCATTAGGGGGAATCCTCATGAAATTTAATATTGTGCAATCCGCGATGAAACCATTAGTTGCTCACTTGCACCAGCCAGGAAGCCTTATTACCGTAACGATTTTGTCAGGAATTGGCATTAACCTCTTTGTTGGTGAACAATACCTCTCTGTTATCCTTCCAGGAAAAGCCTTTAAGGGAGCCTTTGATAAAATGGGCCTCTCTCCATTAGCTCTCAGTCGGGTACTCGAAGATGGCGGAAGCGTGATTAACTACCTTATACCATGGGGAGTAGCTGGATCATTTGCCGCTTCAACCCTAGGTGTTCCTGTTCTTCATTTCCTCCCCTTTGCTTTCTTTAGTCTCTTCTCGCCAGTATTCTCCATTCTTAGTGGAATTACGGGAATTGGCCTAAAATGGCAAAAGGATCGGAAAGAATCAGCAATGATGTAAGATAAAAATTAAGGAAGCTAGAAAATAGCCGCCACGACATGGCCGTTACTTTCTAGCTTCCTCTTTTTACTGTCAGTATCAAAAACTCCTATTAGTAACCAGTTATCTTTAAGCTAACAAAACTTCGGCGACTAAGATACCGCCCCCAAAAACAAGCACAAATACAACCACTGGCCAAACAAACCGTAACCAGTGTGAATACCGCATATCAAGCATTTGCAACGTTGCCATTACTAGTCCAGTCGGTGCTAAGAATAACATTGCATATTGACCAAATTGGTAGGCGGTTACCACGGTATACCGCGGAATATGAACCGTATCGGCCAACGGTGCCAGAATCGGCATTGCTAAAACTGCCAACCCTGATGATGATGGCACAATAAAGCCCAATACAAAGAAGACAAACATCATCACAATGATAAACAAGCCGCCATTCATGTGTGCAACCAATTTCGAGGACTGGAACAAGATTGTATCAGAAATATACCCATCATTTAAGACCTTATTGATTCCTCGCGCTAATCCAATAATCAGTGAAACACCAACTAAACTAGCAGCGCCATCAGAGAAAGCGGTCGTGGTCTTATATTCACCCAAGCCATCTCGCTTCCCAAAACAAGTTAAGAACATAATAATAATTGCAATCGTTAAGAAAGCTGACGCCATATTAGGAAAGGCCCATCCTCTTGCCATTACTCCCCAAATCATGATTGGAAAGGCACAACTAAATAGAATTAAAATAATTTTCTTCTTCGTTGTAAAACGTTGGTCTCTTTCTTCACTAGTATCCATTGCCCACATCTGATCAAACTTAGCCTTATCATCATAAGAATAAGAAAATTGCGGATCCTTTTGAACATGCCGCGCATACCAATGCAAGTAGAACAGTAAGCAAATCACCGCAACGATTAGTCCGACAATCCGTCCGCTCATTCCTTGAGTAAAGGTCGTTCCGGCGGCATTAGAAGCAATAACAACTGAAAACGGGTTGATTACCGAAAAAGTTGTTCCAAGTGAACTAGCTAAGAAGATTGCCCCCACACAAACAATTGAATCATAGCCCATGGCAATAAATACTGGGGCGAGAATTGGATAAAACGCAACTGCTTCTTCTTCAATTCCACAGAGCGTTCCTCCTAGTGCTAGTAAAACCGTTACTAGGAAAACTAGGATAAACTCTTTTCCCTTAGTTTTAGTTGAAAGGGCCGCTAGTCCTGACTCAAAGGCACCACTGGCCTTAACGACTCCGATCAGTCCACCTAAGACTAGGATAAAGATCATAATGTCGACAGACTCAATCGTCCCTTCAACCATACTTGTAAAAATATCGCTGATTTTAGCTGGGTGCTGCTTTAACCGCTCGTAAGTTCCCGGAACCGAGATTGGTTTATTAATTGCCCCAGACTTAAACTGATCGATATCAATCTGCAAGTTCAGCTTCTTCAAAGTAGCTTGCGTTGCCGGATAGACATTTTTGTCGCCATTCGGCTGGACAACTTGCAAATGATCATTCGCGTAGGTTAGTTTAGAATAACTACCCGCGGGAATGACCCACGTCAGCATTACCGCGATCACTGTCAGAAAGAATAAGATTGTAAAGGCTCCTGGCATTTTTAGCTTAAAGCGTGATCGTTGTTTACTCACTGTCTTATCCATACTATCCACTCCTTATTGTTTAATCCCCCACCTTTTATTTTAGTAAGCGTTTTCTATAAATTTCAAAATACTTCAAATTAATTCAATAAATGATTAAATATACTAATCTTCAGATGGCAATCGAAAAATAATTTGTCTTATTGTTATTTGGATTACCAAAGCTATACGCCTGTTGACAAGCTTTATCCATGCATGATATTCTTTTTAGAAAATTTTACATGGAGAAATCATATGAAAACAGAAAAGAGTTACCGAGAACTAAAAACTGAATTATATAGTGGCTATTTTGTTTGTTTTCTATTTTTATGTGGAGTAATTTTTCGGGACAGTATTCCGTGGTCATGGTTACGAATAGTTATTGTGGCTGGATTTATCGTAATTTTGGTTGAATTAGTTTCTTTACAATATAAGTTTTTCAAATTTAAAAGACACGCAATCAAAAAAGACCAAAATATAAACTAAATGATTGGCAATCAAAAAGAGCGATGGCTTAGACCAGTATCTTAACGTAGTGATATTGGGATTAAACATCGCTCTTTTTATAATTTCAAGTAAGATCATCAGCCCGTTAACCCGTTAGCTTACCAGCCACCTTGTCAAAAAGGCCAATCTCCTGCTTTTTATTTATTATATTCAATGATTTGCATATCATCGTCTGTTAAGACGGCAGTAGTTAAACTCCCATTGGCGGGACGAACTGTTACATCATATTTTCCATGACCAAAACGCTCGACTAAACTCAGTAGCGTATTACCATGGCTCACCCATAAAACATTGGCGTCATCTGGCAAGTCAGCATTGCGAATAAGTGCTAGTCCCTTATCCATCCGCTCCCAATACTCCTCATTATTTTCGGCATCATGAAACGGATCGGCATCTTTTAGCCAATCCTTTGCTTGCCCGATTGAATATTTTTCCACAATATCATGAAAGTTCTTCAAGCCGTGTGGTGCTCCTGCATTATACCAAGCAAGGTCCATATTGGTTCCCTCATATGACCCATAAAATTCTTCTCGGAAATATGGAGCCGTCACTGGTTGTTTTACTGAGTTTTCCTGATTCATATTTAAAATTGTTTGGATTGTTTCTATTGCCCGCGTTGTATCACTGCAAAACGCACCATCGAAATGAATATTTTGCAACTTTTCACCAGCTAATTTAGCGTCTTCTTTTCCCTTGATCGTTAATGGCGAATTACTCCAGCCTTGTAGCTTATTATAGATATTAAAAAAGGTCTGCCCATGGCGAACAAGATAAATATTTAGTTTTGTCATTACAATCCCTCCATTTATTTTCATTGTACCGCTTACAAGTGTAGAAAACTATTTAATAATTTACTTAGTGCTTTAAACATACTTCTTTCATATTCAGCTCGTACACTAGGAAATATAGGAGGAATGAAGTATACATGAAACTTAAAGATACAAACGAAGCAAATATTGTTGCGGCTAAGATCATTAATGTCTCCCGTAAAAATATTATAGTGATTACTGAAGAAGGGCACTTTCTCCGAATCCCCCTAACGACTAAATATCAGCAAGACAAAACTCTCTTTGCCTCCCTCAAAGATATCTTAAAAGCTGAGATCTGGATTCCGGTCAACAAAAAGCTTAAAAAGTTATTCAGCGATGACTGGTTATCTAGTCCAACACCAGCAACGATTCCAGCAAAGAATTAAATTTCTACAACGATTTCGTGAAAAGGAATGTTTTTTAGCGATCTGTGATAAAATAATTCTTGATTTGTCGAATTTTTATTTCGCTAATCCAGAACAAACAATATTGATTGCGAGGAACATTCCTAATGAAAAAATTAAGCAAATTTGTGGATACTAGGATTGGTTTTTTCACCCTCCTAGTTATCCTTTTTTGGTTAAAGACCCTGTTTGCTTACTTTACTGATTTCAAGCTGGGGGCCACGGGATTATTTCAATATCTGATCCTGTTTTTTAACCCTTTAGCAACGACTGCTTTTATCTATAGTTTGGCATTCTATTTTAAACGTGCCCGCTTTTTTTACCCCGTTATTATGGGGCTGGACATCGCAAATACTTTGTTGCTTTACCTAAATGTCATTTATTATCGTGAATTTACTGATTTTATGACAATTGCGACAATGACGGGCTATTCAAAGGTTAATCAAGGTTTAAGCGGGAGCTCATTAGCCTTAACCAATTTTCACGATGTTTTTTATTGGTTAGATATCGTTGTCATTGTGGTCTTAATGCTTTGCAAGGTCATCAAGTTTGATCCGCGGGCGATCGGAACACGGCTGGCATTTGCCTTCACTTCAGTCTCCCTGGTTCTATTCGGCGTCAACTTGTCGTTTGCTGAAATGAGCCGCCCACAGTTGCTCGGCCGCACATTCGACCGGTCTTACATTGTAAAGTATCTGGGGATTGATGCCTTTACGGGCTATGACTTAGTTAAATCCCAGCATATTAATAATATGCGGCAAAGTGCAACCAAACCGGAACTGCTAAAAGTTAAAAAATTTACGGACAAACATTATGCACCTGCTAATCCGCAAATGTATGGAATTGCAAAGGGACGAAATGTCATTGTGATCCACCTCGAAAGCTTCCAGCAATTTTTGATTAATAAAAAAATTAACGGACAAGAAGTCACTCCTTTCCTTAATTCCCTTTATAACGGTAAGGATACTTACTCATTTGATAACTTTTTCCACCAGGTTGGTCAAGGGAAAACTAGTGATGCCGAGAATTTATTAGAGACTAGTACATTTGGTTTACCGCAGGGTTCACTTTTTGCAACTCTCGGTAGTGATAATACATTCCAAGGAGCTCCTGCGATTCTCAACCAACGGGCTGGCTATACCAGTGCTGTCTTCCATGGAAACGTTGCTAGTTTCTGGAATCGTAATAATGTCTACAAAAATCTCGGTTACCAATACTTCTTTGATGCTAGTTACTACGATACTTCTGGTGATAAGGCGACCGGATACGGTCTTAAGGATAAGCTGCTATTTAAGAATTCGGTTAAGTACCTCCAGACCCTCCAACAGCCTTTCTATGTTAAGTACATTACCGTAACTAATCACTTCCCATATACACTTGATGACGAAGATAAAGACCCTAACTTCCAGACAACGGATACCGGTGACAGTAATGTTGATAATTATTTTGTTACCGCACATTATCTTGACCAATCAATTCAAGAGTTCTTTAACTACTTACAAAAGACTGGGCTAGATAAGAAGTCGATCATTATGATTTATGGGGACCACTATGGGATTTCAAATAGTGAAAACCCTTCACTAGCTAGCGTTCTTGGTAAGAATGCCGATGATTGGAACGACTTTGATAATGCTCAGCTACAGCGGGTACCGTTGATGTTTGTTATTCCAGGAGATGGTCACGGACGAGTTGACCATACGTATGGTGGAGAAGTGGATGTCTTGCCAACCCTCCTGCACTTATTGGGTATTAGCAGCAAACGGTATATTCAGTTTGGAACTGACCTGTTCTCCAGCAAGCACAATCAGATTGTTGCTTTCCGAAACCGCGACTTCATCACCCCAACCTACACCAGTGTGGGCGGAACAATTTACAAAAACCGTACTGGTAAAGAAGCTAAGCTAACTAAAAAGCAACAAGAGAAGTTAAAGAAGGACCAAGCTTTCGTAAACGAAGAATTGAGTCTATCTGATTCGCTTAATGAAAAGAACCTCTTACGTTTTTACCATCCAAAAGGATTTAAGAACGTCAATCCAGCAGACTATAACTATTCCAATGGATTAAAACGGGCTGAACGGATTGAAAAGAAGAAAGGGGTTAAATCAACCAGTATCTTCTCAGAAAATGGTGATCGATCAACAGTCGATGATTACAGTACCGATGCTCCGGAACAAAATCACTCCTCAACTGATTCAAACCGGATCAAGATTACCAATCCTGATGCTAACAATAAATAACCTAAAAGGGAGTGAGACAGAACTAGCTTGCTAGTTCGTTTTTCGACGCGAAGCTAGCCTTTAGGGAACCCCCGCAAGCACAAAGAGGACTCTAGTGTTCGGATTTTCCGAACGCTAGAGTCCCTTTGTGTACTGCGCTGTAGCATT